>VBCT01000128.1 GCA_005882235.1 Betaproteobacteria bacterium | reverse complement strand
AAGGTCGTCGGGACCTGCGACGGCAGCACCCAAAAGATCGTCTACAAGCGCGGTGTTGCCGAGGCTCCGGGCGACATGCCCAAGGAAACCAAATCGCAGCCGAAGTAGGCGCGCTTGGCAGGTTAGTCGGCCGACGACGCCGGCCAAACGAAAAGCCCGCTTTCGCGGGCTTTTTTTATTTGATCTTTGTTTCCTTGTAGATGACGTGCTTGCGCGCCCTGGGGTCGTACTTCTTCATCTCGATCTTGTCGGGCGTGCTGCGCTTGTTCTTGGTGGTGGTGTAGAAATGGCCGGTACCGGCCGTGGATTCGAGCTTGATTTTCTCGCGCATCGCCGCAGCTCCTGACCTTAGATCTCGCCGCGCTCGCGCAGCTCTTTGAGCACCGCGTCGATGCCCTTCTTGTCGATGATGCGCACACCCGCGTTGGAAGTGCGCAGCCTCACCCAGCGCTTTTCGCTTTCCACCCAGAAACGGCGGTACTGCAGGTTCGGGTAGAACCGGCGTATGGTCTTGTTGTTGGCGTGGGAAACGTGGTGTCCCACCTGGGGCTTCTTGCCCGTTACCTGGCAGACGCGCGCCATGGCGATGCTCCGCGGGAAAGGGGCGCATTATAGGTCGAAACCGGGCGCGCGTTCAAGCTCAACGCTGCAGCAAAGGATCCGCCGAGGATTGTCACAGCAGCCCGCGTTCGGCAAAGGACATCGTGCGGCTGCCTGCGACGATGAAATGGTCGAGCACCTGAATATCGACCAGGGCGAGCGCGCTCTTCAGCGAGCGGGTGAGGATCTCGTCGGCATGGCTCGGCTCGGCGACCCCAGAGGGGTGGTTATGGGCGAAAATCACGGCCGCCGCGTTATGCCGCAGGGAGCACTTCACCACTTCGCGCGGGTAGACACTCGTCTGCGTCAGGGTGCCGCGGAAAAGCTCCTCGTGCGCGATGACGCGATGCTGCGCGTCGAGGAGCAGCACCACGAAGACTTCCTGTTCGCGCCCGGCGAGCGCGAGGCGCAGGTAATCGCGCACCGCTCGCGGCGACGACAGCGCATTTCGCGAGGAGATTTCCTCCCTGAGCGCACGGCGCGCCAACTCGAGGGCTGCCTGGAGCTGCGCGAGCTTGGCCGTCCCCAGACCCGGCGTCTCCGCGAGGTTCGTGGATCCTGCGTCGAGCAGGCCACCGACGGAGCCGAAGCGCCCCAGGAGCTGGCGTGCGAGGTCGACCGCACTCTTTCCCTTGATGCCGGTACGAAGCAAGATTGCGAGCAGCTCCGCGTCGGCGAGCGAGGCGGCGCCGAAAGCGAGCAGGCGTTCGCGTGGACGTTCCTGAACGGGCCAGTCTGTTATCGCCATGGAATTCGCTTAAAATCCCGTTTTGCAGCTTAACGCGCTACCCCTATCCGCGATGACGGACGTTTCCGGAAAGAAGATTTTACTCGGGATCACTGGCGGTATCGCCGCCTACAAGGCGGCCGAGCTGACGCGCCTTTTCATCAAGGCCGGTGCCGACGTGCGCGTCGTCATGACCGAAGCCGCTTGTCGCTTCATTACGCCGGCGACGCTGCAGGCGCTCTCCGGCCAGCCCGTGCACACGGACATGTGGGACATGCGCGTGCCCGACAGCATGGGTCACATCGAGCTCTCGCGCGACCGGGACATCCTCGTGGTCGCGCCCGCAACGGCCGATTTCCTTGCCAAAGTCGCGAACGGACTCGGCGACGACCTGCTCTCGGCACTCTGCCTCGCGCGCCGCTGCCCGCTCATCGTTGCGCCGGCGATGAACGTGGAGATGTGGCGGAACGCGGCGACGCAGCGCAACGTCGAGCGCCTGCGCGCCGACGGCGTCTGCATCCTCGGCCCGACGGCGGGCGACCACGCCGACCGCGAAGGCGGCATGGGCCGGATGCTCGAACCCGGGGAGATCTTCGCCGAAGTCGCCGTTGCGCTCGGTCCCAAGCCCCTTTCCCAAAAAAAAGTCCTGATCACGGCGGGACCGACTTATGAGCCCATCGACACGGTGCGCGGAGTCACGAACCAGAGCTCGGGCAAGATGGGCTACGCTGTCGCGCAGGCAGCGGTAGAGGCAGGCGCGGAGGTGACGCTCGTGTCCGGCGCAACGGTGCTCGCCCTTCCGGCGGGCGTGGAGCGCGTCGATGTGATCACGGCACGCGAAATGCACAAAGCGGTGATGGCGCGGGCGAAGCAGTCCGATGTCTTCATCTCGGTTGCCGCGGTCGCCGACTATCACCCAGTCGATCCCAAGCCGCACAAGATCAAGCGGGGCAACGGCAACCTCAAGCTCGAGCTCACGCCCAATCCCGACATCCTCGGCGAAGTCGCGGCGCTTCCGAAGGGGCCGTTCTGCGTCGGCTTCGCCGCCGAGACGGAAGACTTGAAGGCGAACGCGCAGGCGAAGCGCAGGACCAAGGGGATCCCGTTGCTTGCGGCGAACCTTGCGCAGGATACGTTCGGCAAGGACACCAATGCGCTCACGCTCTTCGACGAGGACGGCGTGCACGAGCTGCCGCTCGCTCCCAAGATCGTGCTCGCGCGCCAATTGGTCGCGCACATCGCGAAGATGCTGCCACGGCGCTAGGCGGCTCTTCGTTTGAAGACTCTCGACGTAAGAATCCTCGACCCGCGGCTGCGCAATGCGCTGCCGCAATACTCCACCGCCGGGGCGGCGGGTTTCGACCTCCGGGCCTGCATCGACAAGCCGCTCAAGCTCGCGCCGGGCGCCGCCGACCTCGTGCCCAGCGGCATCGCAATTCATCTGGCGGATCCAGGGCTCGCGGCGGTGGTCCTGCCGCGATCGGGCCTGGGTCACAAGCACGGCATCGTGCTCGGGAATCTGGTGGGCCTCATCGACTCCGACTACCAAGGGCAGGTGATGGTTTCGTTGTGGAACCGTTCGGAAGTTACGTTCACCATCAACCCGATGGACCGCATCGCCCAGCTCGTCGTCGTGCCGGTTGTGCAGGTGAAGTTGAACGTGGTCGAGGAGTTTTCCGTCAGCGGGCGGGGTGCGGGAGGCTTTGGAAGCACGGGAAAGACCTGAACAAGGCTTCGCTTCCCAAATCACGGTTTCATGCGCCGGTACCTCGTCCTTCCCGCCCACGTCTTCATGGTTCGTCCCTCGTGGGCTCGTTAGCCTAGCGACGCAAAGCCTGGATTGAACGCAACTTCCCACAAGTGACCGTCTGGGTCTTGGAAGTAGCCTGCGTAGCCGCCATAGAACGTTGGCTGCGCTGGTTTGACGATCTTTGCGCCCGCCTGCTCTGCCTGACGCATTACGGAGTCGACCTCTTGCTGGGAGGAGCCGTTGTGGCCGATAGAGAACTCCATTGCGCTTGGTGCTCGCAGAGGGAGTCCGCTATCCGCCGAGAGGCTCTTGCGCGGCCAAAGGGCTAGCTTCAGGCCGGACTGGAGATTGAAAAAGGCGACCGCGCCATTTTCGAACTCCGCGCCAATGATGCCCTTTGTGCTGAAGCCCAGGCCATCTCGGTAGAACGCCACGGCGCGTTCGAGATCATCGACCCCGAGGGTGAGCAGAGTGATACGAGGGTTCATGGAGGGACCTTATACGGTATCGCGAGCGTGTAGAGCGGCGCCTAACATCCGTGCTGAGTCACGCGCGCTTGCGCAGAAAGACGTGGGTCGCACGTTCGCCCGCAACGTACTTCGCGCATTCATAGCCCAGAGTACGCATATCGATGTCGTTCAAGAGATGCTCCCCGGAACCGAGCAGGACAGGTCGGATCGCGAGGTGCAGCTCGTCGATCAGGGCGGCGCGCAGATACTGCCGAATAATGGATACGCCGCCACCGAGGCGGACGTCGCGGCCACCGGCCGCAGCGGTCGCCTGCTCCAAAGCGGCATGAATGCCTTCGGTGATAAAGCGAAACTCCGTACCTCCCGCCATCCTGAGCGGCGCCCGCGGGTGATGCGTGAGCACGAAGACCGGCGTGTGATACGGCGGCTCTTCGCCCCACCAACCCTTCCAGCTGTCGTCCGGCCACGGGCCTCGCACAGGACCGAACATGTTGCGTCCAAGAATCCAGGCGCCGATTCCGGCGAAGCCCTGCTCCGCGATCCCGTTGTCGACGCCCGTCTCTCCGTCGTCATGTCCTTGCATCTTCCGCCACGCGCGCGTGGGGAAGAACCACTCCATCAACTCGGGCCCCCGCTGCCCGAGCGGGTTCTGCAGATCCTGGTTCGGCCCGGCACCGTAGCCGTCGATGGAAATCGCGAAGCTTTGGACGCGGAGTTTCGACACTACATTCCTCGCTGGGTGGTCAGTAGGACCCAACGTTCCCGGCAGCCGGCGCGCGGCTACGATGGGCGGCCAAGGCGCGATGCTCCGCGCGCGTCCGGGTTGGCCGGGCGGTAGGCGTCACTTTGGTCCGCTGACTTAGAAAACCTTCCATTTGAGAAAGATGGCCGCAGCAGCGGGTACACTGAAGATGAGCAAAAGAATCGGTAGCTCCTCGGTAACAGAGTAGCCAGCCTTCGCGACGCCGACCCACATGTTGATGCCGGCGATAATTAGCCACAGGGCAACATAAGTGCAAGTTGCCACGAACGTGGCGCCAGGATAGTGGGTGGAAAAGAGCTTTCCCAGCAACAGAGCCGCACCTAGCAACAAGAACCCTGCGACGAGGAACAGAGCAGTGCGCATGGGCGACGCTTAATGTTTGACATGAGCGGCAGCCGCAAGCAAGCGAAGTTTGCTTGTGGATGTCTGCTCGATGGAAGGGTTAGGCGCGCCCTTCTGAGGAACTGAACCGGATGCTACGGTCATGGTGACTCCTCGATGACCAATTGCGTCTGTGTGACCAACGCACACAGCTTGCCGTCCGCGCGTTTGACCGACGTTTGCCAGACCATCGTTGTGCGGCCGCGATGCAGTGCGATGCACTCGCCAACGATCTTGCCATTCACCGGCGCTGCAGCGATGAACTTAGTGCTCGAATCCGTGGTCGTTGTGCGCTTACCTTTCGGAAGACTGATGAACGTTCCCACAGCACCTAGGGTGTCGGCGAATGCCATGTAGGCCCCACCATGAAGGATGCCCCCCGTGGTACATAAGGCTGGGCGAACTTCGAGCTCTGCGACGACGCGATCGGGTTCTACGGAAACCAGACGGACGCCCAGCAAGCCCGGGAGTAGTGGATCGAGCATGGCTTGTATCGCAGTGATGTCTCGGTCGTCCATGTGAGCTCTTTTCGGTAGCGCCTAACGTTCCCAGCCACCGGCGCGCGACTGCCCCTGCTTGCCAAGGCGTGGTGCTCCACGCGCGGAATCTTCCCCCGATTT
Organism: Betaproteobacteria bacterium; assembly: GCA_005882235.1. Classification (GTDB taxonomy): domain Bacteria; phylum Pseudomonadota; class Gammaproteobacteria; order Burkholderiales; family SG8-39; genus VBDM01. The sequence goes on along the minus strand of VBCT01000128.1, from coordinate 2,597 downwards.
TGTTGACACCGGGTTGGTCATGCCGGCTGTCTCTCGTACGCCGCTGGCGGCACGTAATTCAACGACGAGTGTAGCCGAGTGCCGTTGTAGAAGAGAATGTAGGCCCGCGACGCCGATTGGATCTCGTGGTCCTCGTTGAAGGTCAGGCCATGTACGACGTCGGTCTTCATGGACAGCTACGCGGGGCGACCGCCGCCGGCTGCGATCCACTCGTCGACGAGCTTCTCCAGCACGGCCAGGGGCAGCATGCCGCTATCGATCACGACGGCATGGAAATCGCGCACATCGAATTTCGGACCGAGGGTCTTCTCCGCACGGGCGCGCAGCTCGAGGAACTTGCGCTGGCCGAGCATGTATCCGAGGGCCTGCGAAGGATTGGAGAAGTAGCGATCGACTTCGCTCACCGCGAAATCCTGGTCCAGGCCACCCTGCCCTGCCATGTACGCGATGGCCTTGTCGCGCGGCCAGTTGTACGCATGGATGCCGGTATCGACGACGAGCCGCGCGGCGCGAAAGAGCTCGGCCTGCAGGTGCCCGTAGTGCTGGAAGGGATCCTTGTAGAGGCCGAGATCGAAGCCGAGCTTCTCCGCGTAGAGCGCCCAGCCCTCGCTGTACGCCACGTTCCGGCTTCCCATCGAGCGCCATGGGTGGAGCTTCTCCATCTCCGCCGCTCGCGCGATTTGCATGTGGTGGCCCGGCATGGCTTCGTGCATGAAGAGCGTCTCGGTCCGCCACGTCGCCTCGTTCTTGTAGCCGAGCGCGTTGATCGTGAAGTAGCCGCTGGTGCCGAGCGGAAGCGATCCGGGCATGTAGTTGGCGGCCGTGCTGCTGGCCGACTCGGACGGCGTCATGGCTCGCACCGCATAGGGCATGCGAGGAGTCGCATGGAACAGCTTCGGCAACTGCGGATCGACGCGCTTGCCGACTTCACGGTAGGCGGCGAGGACGGAGTCCGACGAATCAAAGAAGTATTTCTTGTCCGTCCTCAGGCTTTCGATGAACGAGTCGGTAGTGCCCTTGAAGCCAGTCTGCAGCGCGACCTCCCCGATCTCCCTGCGCAGGCGCTCGACCTGGCGCAGGCCCAGCTGGTGAATCTCAGCCGCCTTCATCCCACGGACCACGTGCGTACGAATGAGGAACTCGTAGTACTCGGCACCGCCGGGCAATGCCGCGAGCCCCGCCACTTGCGGCGCCTTGGGCCGGTATTCGTTCACGATGAACGCCTTGAACCGGCGCAGCGCCGGCTGGTAGCCCTCCGCGATGGCGCGCCGGGCCGCAGCGGTCAGTGCCGCGCGCTCGTCCTCGGGAACGCCGCTCGCGAAATTCCTGAAAGGAGTGAGAAGCGTGCTGTCCTCCACGGTGTCCACGACATGCGCATCGATTGCGGCCACGACGCGGTCGAGCACGGGAACGGGGCTCAGCCATCCGCTCTTCATCCCGGCGCGCAGCCGTTCGATGGTCTCGTGGGCGAACTTCGGCGTGGCGCTGATGCGCTTGATGAAGTCGCGATAGTTGTCCGCAGTCCGAAAGGGCGTGGTCTGCGCCATGCGTGGCATCGCGTTCTGCACGCCTCCGAGCGTCGAGAGAACCAGGCCCTCGGCGCGCGCGAAGCGTTGCGCCTCCACGCTCGTACGCGGTCCTGCCCGCGCAGCACCCTGGCGTCGATCGCCTTCAGCTGCTCCAGCGCGTCACGTTCGCGGGCACGCTCTTTCTCCAGCGTGGCGAAAGACAGGTCCGGGAGGAGGTGGTCGTAACCGGGGACCCCGCGCACCGTCGCCTGCCAGGGCGAGCGGCGGAAAACGGCTGCGAGATCGTCGTCGAGGAGCGCCTTCAGCCGGACGGAGGCGGGTTGCGGGGCGGGAGTCTGGGCGGATGCAGCGGCAATGCAGGCGGCGAGTGCCGCCGCGAATAGGATCTTCAGCATGGTCCTGGACCGTTCATTTCGACGCCGTCCATAATGCCCGAATTTGCTATCTGTGCGACGCTCAACGCTTGGCGCTGTTGTCGTGGCAACAAGAATCGTTCGATCCATTTGAGGCCCACCTTCATCGGTATATAACAAATGTTGGAGTGCAGCGCCGATACTTAACCATATGTGGCGGTCACGATCGCGTCGTGCCGAAGCCTTCCCGCCGATAGCCGGAGGCATATCGGTGAATACGTGTTCGTTACGCGGTCCCGTCACCTCGCACATGAGGCCTTCAGCAAGGCGCGCAGTGGCTGCGCTTCTGACTCGCGCCTTGGCCGGATCGGCAGTGATGGTCGCGCTCAGTCGCTCAATCGCTTCGCGTACCGTTGGATCGCTCATGTTCAGGCCTCCGTTGTCCCTACGGCTATCAAATGCAGGCTAACGTCCGCTCTCGAACGCGCTGTTAGGCATCTTTGTCCTCTATTTGTGATTGAGCGAACCGCCACGACAACCAGGTTATCGCGAAACCCACCCCAGCGAGAAAGCTCCAGAACCAAGCGAAACTTCTGCCGCCGGAGACCTGCTCCGGATCTGTGCTGTCTGCAAGCGAAGTGAATCCGTCAATCGCAAACCACAGGCACATAGCCGCAAACACCATCGAGACGATTGCGGTGAACTTAATGGGGAG
>VBCT01000022.1 GCA_005882235.1 Betaproteobacteria bacterium | reverse complement strand
AGATCCCTCTCGTCGTCGTCGAGCAGGAGGACTGCCGGCTTTGACCCAGTCCCGCTCGCGGAAAGACCGAGCCGGCGGTCTTCACGCGGCATGGAATAGCCGGTGCCTGCGCGCGTCTACGTCTTCGCGCTTCAAGTCGATCATCCGTTCCATACCCGCGATTCCTTGTTGAGGCTCGATTTGGCGAACAACAAGTCGAGCACCGCATGGAACCCATGGGCGAAATCATCCTTAGGCAAGAAGGCATCCGCGCCTGCCGCTATCGCGCCAACGCGATGCTCCTCGCTGTCCTCCAGGGTCATCATCACGATCTTCGGTGCGGCGTTCCGCCCCTTGATCAGGGAAGTCACCGCCAAGCCGTTCATGCCGGGCATGCTGATGTCGATGAACATGAGGTCGGGCCGTTCAGTGCTTGCGCGCGCCAGCGCCTCGCCCCCGGAGGTCGCGCTCGCCAGCACTTCGAAGTTGCCGTTGCAGGCGAGAAACTGCCCGACCGCGCTTGCGAATTGCAAGCTGTCGTCGACGACCATGACCCTGATGCGCTTCAACGTCCCCTCCCGAACACGACAGGCGACGCGCCCCCCGGCGCGTGACAGACCACCTGCGGCTGAATTCCCAGACCTTAGAGCGAGACGCAGGGCGCGCCAATCGGGCCGGCCCTGAGCACGGCCCGCTAAATACCTTATGAGGAAGCCGCGGTTAGGACGAAACTCTTGATTTCAAAGCTTATTATTTTGCGGTGGTGACGAGGCCGTTGCGGATCGCGTACTTCACCAGACCGGCGATGTCGTGGATCTGCAGCCGATCCATCAGTTGGGCGCGATGGGTCTCCACGGTCTTCACAGAGAGCTCAAGGCGATAGGCGATTTCCTTGGTACTGTGACCCCCGGCGATAAGCTGCAGGACTTGACGCTGGCGCGGCGTAAGGTTGTCGGACTTGGGCTGCTCGCCCCCGACCCGCTGCACGTAGCCCTCCACCATCTGCTTCGATATGCGCGGGCTGAGATAGGTTTCGCCTTGCGTCACCGCCTGCAGCGCGAGCTCCAGTTCGGCGGTCGCGGAATCCTTGAGCATGTAGCCTGAAGCTCCCGCGCGCAGCGCCTGGAGCACGTATTCCTCGTTGGCGTGCATGGAAAGCATCACCACGCGCACCTCCGCAAGCTCCTGCCTGAGCAGCGCGCTCGCCTCGAGTCCCCCGAGCCCAGGCATGGAAATGTCGAGCAGCACGACATCCGGGCGATGCTTGCGCGCAAGCTCCAGCACCTCGCCACCGTTGCCTGCTTCGGCCACGACCGTGACCCCCTCCAGACCTTCCAGGAGCGCGCGTATTCCGGCACGCACCAAGGCGTGATCATCCGCGAGGAGGACGCGCACCGGGATCATACTTGTACCGAGCCGACCCGGACCAGGGGGAGCGTGAGGCTCAACCGGGTCTCCCGCGAGAGCGCCGAGTCGATCGCGAGCCGCCCGCCGGCGAGCGCCGCGCGTTCTTCCATGCTCAGCAGCCCCATGCTCCTGCCGGCCGTCGCACGCAGCCGCGCGGCCGCGACGTCGAATCCCCGACCGTTGTCACGCACTTCCAGACGCAATTCCTCCTCTGTGCCGGCGAGCGTAACCCAAACTTCGCTCGCCTGCGCGTGGCGCGCAATATTGGTGAGCGCCTCCTGCGCGATGCGAAAGCACGTAGTCTCGATCTCGGCGGCGAGACGGAGGGGCACCCCCTCGTGTGTGAAATTCGGCTTGAATCCGGCGCTGCTTGCCTGCTGGTCGAGATGCGAGCGCAAGGCCGCCAGCAGACCAAGATCATCCAGCTGCGAGGGTCTCAGGTCGCGCGACACGCGACGCACTTGCTCGAGCGCGTCGTCAATCGCCGCAACGCATTCGCTCCTGCGAGAATCGTAGTCTGCTGAGGACGGATTGAGGCCCGCGAGTCGCAATTTAACCGCAGTGAGCAACTGCCCGACGCCGTCGTGCAGTTCGCGCGCGATGCGGCGCCGCTCGGTTTCTTCCACCTGGAGGAGTCGCACCGAAAGCGCCTGCAACCTGCGGTGGGCGTCCCGCAGGGCCTGTTGCGCGGCGCTGCGATTGGCCCGCTCAAGGCGGTCGTTCAAGGCGCGGGTGACAACCGGCGCAAGGCGCTCGAGCCTTTCCTTCATCACGTAATCGGTGGCGCCCGCTTTGAGGCTCTCGATGGCGCGTTCCTCTCCGAGCGTGCCTGAAATGAGGACGAAGGGGATGTCCAGTTCGCGCTCCCTCAGCAGGCGAAGCGCGCTCAGCCCGTCGAAATTCGGAAGATTGTAGTCGGCGAGGATCAGCTCGAATTCCGGGCGTTCCAGTGAAGCCTCGAATTCCTCCCGGGTCTGCACTTGCCGCCAGTCGCAATCGTAGCCGGCGGCCTGAAGCGTTTCTACTTCGAGCTCGGCGTCGAAAGCGTTATCTTCGAGAATCAGGAGTTTGAGGGGCGTCGGCATGCGTCAATGGGTGTGGGCTTCGGCCCACAATACGTCAAATCCACGGGACGGTGGTGGAGTTGAGGAGGATCGAACTCCCGACCTTCGCATTGCGAACGCGACGCTCTCCCAGCTGAGCTACAACCCCACGCCGCGGTAATTCTAGCCGCAAATCCCCCTCTTCCTCAACGCCGCGCAGCACAAGAGCCTGATCCGCTTTTCAGCTCGAGCGGGCGCGACCGAGCCGGTCCCGGATTGCAGTCCATTCGGGCGTCGCAGGCGGCTCCTCCACCAGAATCTGGTCGCAGCCGGATGAGTCCAGTGCGCGCAGGTTGGCGTAAAGGTCGTGTCCATATTGCTGTGGCTGTGTGGACGCCTCGATCCACATCGTGCTCACGTCACCCTCCGGAGGCGAGCGGAAAGACAGCACGCCCCGGCCATGCGGAATGCCCCGTACGCTTCGTTCCCACCGGTCCGATTCGATGAGTCGAAGGGGTTGCCGGGGCGCGTAGTGCGCCGCAAGCGTCCCGGGTGCGCGTGGAGCATCCGAATCGCTCGATAGGGACGCAACGCCCAGCGTTGCCGCGATTTCCCCTGCACCGATTCGGCCGGGGCGAAGCAGCATGGGCCTCCCACGAGAAAGATCCACGATGGTGGACTCGATGCCGATCTCGCAGGCGCCTCCGTCCAGGACCAGCTCGACTTCGCTCCCCAGATCGGTTCGTACATGCTCCGCTGTCGTCGGACTGATCCGGCCAAACCGGTTGGCAGACGGAGCAGCTATACCTCCGCCAAATTCCCGAAGGAGCTGAAGAGCGACCGGATGTCCCGGGATGCGCAGGCCAATCGTATCCTGACCGCCGGTGAGTTGACTACCGACATCTGGCGCACGCCTCAGCACCAAGGTCAGCGGCCCCGGCCAGAAGCGCGTTGCGAGCTTCATCGCAGCCTCGGGAATCTCGCCAGCCCAGCGAGCGAGCTGCCCGACATCGCCGATATGAACGATGACGGGATGGCCCGCGGGACGGCCCTTGACCTGGTAGATTCGCGCGACCGCCGCGGGGTTGGATGCGTCGGCACCCAGTCCGTATACGGTTTCGGTGGGAAAGGCGACCAGTCCCCCGCGCCGCAATACCGCCGCGGCATCCCGAATCGGAAGGGGTCGAGGTGCGTCGACTCTCGCAGGCAAGGAAAAGCGGGACAGCCCGTGTCAACCCGGCAGCTTGGCGTTCTTCACCGCTTCGGCCTGGCCCGCGCGGAACTGCGCGAGAAGTTTGGCGAGTTTCGCGTCTCCCTGGGCAAGCATCGCGACCGCAAAGAGTCCCGCGTTGGCGGCGCCCGCCTCGCCGATCGCAAAAGTCGCGACGGGAATCCCCTTGGGCATCTGTACGATCGACAGCAGTGAATCCAATCCATGCAGATACTTGGAGGGCATCGGCACCCCGAGCACGGGAAGCGTCGTTTTTGCTGCGATCACGCCGGCCAGATGCGCCGCACCTCCGGCGCCCGCGATGAAACAGCGGGCACCTTTCGCACTCAGCTGCTCCACCCATTCGGCGAGCGCGTCGGGCGAGCGGTGCGCCGAGAGTGCCTTGGCTTCGTAGGGCACGGAAAAATCGGTGAGCTGCTTTGCGGCCTCGCGCATCACCTCCCAATCGCTTGGGCTTCCCATGACGATCCCGACAAGAGGCGGGCGGCTGGTCATTTTCATCCTCCCAATTGTTGTCCTGTCAGACGGCGAAGGGCTTCGCGGTACTTGTCGGAGGTCTTTGCGATCACTTCCGCTGGGAGCCGTGGCGCAGGCGGTGTCTTGTTCCAATCCAGGGTTTCCAGATAGTCGCGCACGTATTGCTTGTCGAATGACGGGGGGCTCGAGCCCGGTTGGTACCGGTCGGCGGGCCAGAAGCGCGAGGAATCCGCGGTGAGCGCCTCGTCGATCAGAACCAGATTCCCCTTCTCATCCGTCCCGAACTCGAACTTGGTGTCGGCAATGATGATACCTCGCGCGCGCGCATACTCGGACGCCTGGCGATACAGGCTGATGCTGACCTCACGCACCTTCGCGGCGAGGCTCTTCCCGATAAGTTTCTCCACCTGCGCGAACGAAATATTTTCGTCGTGGGCGCCGGCTTCTGCCTTGGTGGCGGGCGTGAAAATCACCTCCGGCAGCTTGTCCGCCTGCTTCAGACCCGCGGGCAGCGCAATGCCGCAAACTACGCCGGTCTCCTGATAGTCCTTCCAGCCCGAGCCGATGAGATAACCGCGTACCACCGCCTCGATCGGCAGCGGCTTTAGTTTTCTTACAACTACCGCACGCCCCTTGACCTGCGCCGCTTCGTCGCCGCCCTTCACCACCGACTCGGGCTCGGCGCCGTCGAGATGGTTGGGAACGATGTGTCCGAGCCTCCTGAACCAGAAATTGGACATTTCGTTCAGTACCCGCCCCTTGTCGGGTATCGGATCGGGAAGGACCACATCGAAGGCCGAAAGCCGATCGCTGGTGATAATGAGCAAGCGGTCGCCGTCCACTGCATACATATCGCGGACCTTGCCCCGGCCGAGGAGCTTCAGGCTCTTGAGATTCGACTCGTAGAGCGGGAAAGCCATTCCCTATGCTGCCTGTTTCTCCAGCTCCGGACGGTATTTTCCTTGAGCTGCGAGTCCGTTCATGCGGGCTCGGTGATAGAACGCCCGCTGAGCGGCGGCGACGTTTCCCGACTGCCCGCGCCAAGACTTCAGGCACGGATTCTGCAGCGCGCGGCTGTAGGAGAACGTGAGCGGCCAAGGCAGTCCCGGCATTCTTGCCATCTCGTTGAGGTGTGCTGTCGCAGCCTCATCGCTTTGGCCGCCTGAGAGAAACACGACACCGGGCAGAGCCGCGGGCACGGTGCGCTTCAGGCAGCGCACCGTTTCCTCTGCCACGCGCTCGACTCCGGCCTGTTTCGGGCAGTCCTTGCCCGAAACGACCATCGAAGCCTTGAGAACGGTATGCTCGAAGGACACGTTGTGGGCACGCAACGCGGCGAATACCGCGGAGAGCGTTGCCTCGGTCGCCTCGTAGCAGCGCTCGATCGTGTGGTCGCCGTCGAGCAGCACCTCGGGCTCGACGATGGGCACGATGGATGCCTCCTGGCACAGGGCCGAGTAGCGCGCCAGCGCGTGCGCATTGGCGTAGATGCAGGCGTGGCTCGGGATCCCGGCACCGATTGTGATCACCGCGCGCCACTTGGCGAAGCGCGCGCCGAGCCCGAAATAGTCCTCGAGCCGGCCGCGCAGGCCGTCCAGTCCCTCGGTCACCTTTTCTCCGGGAGAGCGCGCGAGGTCGTGCGTGCCTTTGTCCACCTTGATGCCGGGGATGACACCCTTTTTCTCGAGGTATCTCGGGAACGGCTCGTTGCCCGATACCGTGCTCTGGCGAAGGGTTTCGTCGAACAGGATCACCCCGCTTACGAATTCCTCGATACCTTTGGTAGTGAACAGTAAATCGCGGTAGACACGGCGGTTGGCCTCCGTGCACTCGACTCCAACCGACTTGAATCGCTTCTCGCACGTGCCGCTGGACTCGTCGGCTGCGAGCAGCCCTTTGCCTCTTGCGACCATGGCCGCGGCGGTTTTGGAAAGGAGATTTCGGTCCATGAGACAGTCCTGTTGCTGGATGGGGAAGTGAAGCCCGGGAGCTCGCAATTTTACCTTCCCGGCCCCGGCACCGCCAAACGGGGCGGCCCCTGCTTGGAATGTTAACAGGCTGTCTGATGCCGCACGCGGCAGGTCGCGAGCACCTCGTCCGGATCGCGCCGCCACCAGTTGCCCGAAGAGAGGATCTCGACCTCGTGAAAACCGCGGTACCCGACCTCCTCCATCCACGCACGCATGAGCGGCAGATCGATCACGCCGTCGCCCATCATTCCCCGGTCGGTGAGCAGGTCGGCGGTAGGCACCAGCCAGTCGCAAATATGGAACGCAAGCAGGCGCTTGTCGCCCGCGCGCTCGATTTGTGACTTGAGCGAAGGGTCCCACCAGACGTGGTAAGCATCCACCACGACCCCCAGGGCCCCGTCTCCCCCGTGGTCGAGTTCGTCGCACAGATCGAGCGCCTGCGCCAGCGTGTTCACGCATGCGCGGTCGGCGCAGTACATCGGGTGCAAGGGTTCGATCGCGAGCGGGACGCCCGCCGATTGCGCGTGATCGAGCACACCGCCGATACCGTCCCTCACCATTGCCCGGGCGCCGGCCAGGTCTTTCGAGCCCGGCGGCAGCCCGCCGACGACGAGCACGAGGCACCTTGCCTCGAGCGTCGCTGCATCGTCGATCGCGCGCAGGTTGTCGTCGATCGCGGCCTGACGCGCCCTGCGGTCCGCCGCCGGAAACATTCCGCCGCGGCACAGCCCCGTCACCGTAAGGCCGTTGTCGCGGATCGTCTTGGCCGCCTCCTTCGCCCCCATCTCCGCGAGTTTGTCGCGCCAAGGCGAGATTCCCCGGATGCGATGGCGCGCGCAACCCTCGATCATCCGGCGCAAGTTCCACTTTTCCCGCACCGTGGCGGTATTGAGCGAAAGGAGCTCGGGATCGGGCGGATTGCTCATCCACCGACGCTGTTCACGGCGAG
>VBCT01000021.1 GCA_005882235.1 Betaproteobacteria bacterium | reverse complement strand
CGGCGAGAGCATCCGCAATGCCGGCCGGGCCAGCGCCAAGCGGTTCAGCTGGCCGGAAGAGTGGTACAACCGCGCGCAGATGCGCCGCTTCGAAGACGACGGGGACGTCGACTATCCCTGCCACCGGCCTCTTGCGCTCGCGCTCATCGAGGGCCTGATCGAGCGCGAATTCGACGTCGCGGCGGTCGCGGGGCTAGCCGGCGACCAGCACGAGGGTCACGCCTATTCCTTCGTGCACCGCTGGTACTTGAAGGACAGCGGCGCGCGGATGCTGCCCGTCGTTCCGATTTTCCTGAATACCTACAATCCGCCCAACCCGCCTCTGCCGAGACGCTGCGTACGGCTCGGCAAATCGCTGAAGGAGCTGATCGAGACCTATCCCGAGGAGCTACGCGTCGGCCTGGTCGCCTCCGGAGGCCTGAGCCATTTCGTCGTCGAGGAGGATCTGGACCGCGCGATCATCGAGGCATTGCGGAGGAAGGATCTGGATTTCCTCGCAGGCCTCGATCCTCGCCGGCTGAAGGCGGGGAGCTCGGAGATACGCAACTGGATCGTCGTGGCGAGCGCCGCCGCGGACCTCGACTTGAGCTGGATTTCCTACACGCCGTCGTATCGCACGCCGGCAGGAACCGGCATCGGGCTCGCCTTCTCCAGATGGGGGTGACGCAGACCGCCGAGCCGCCTTTCCGCGCGGACCAGGTCGGGAGCCTGCTGCGCGTGCCGGAGCTGCGCGCGGCTCACGAAAAGGCCCTGCAGGGACTGGTCGGCGCGGCGGCCCTTCACGAGCTGCAGAACCGCTGCATCCGCGATGTCATCCGGTTTCAGGAATCCGTGGGGCTCCATGCGATCACCGACGGCGAGTACCGGCGCAGCTCGTTTCACGCCGATTTTATAGAGAAGCTCGGCGGGGCGAGGGCCGCCGGGCGGCTCGCCATCGAGGGCACGGTGAGCGGCCAGGACGAGGAGCGCACCGTGACCGGCAAGCCCTTTGCGCCGCGCGCTTTCACGATCGTCGGCAAGCTGCGCCACGGGCAGCCGATCGAGGTCGAGAACTTCATGTTCGTGAAAGCGAACACCAAGCGCACCGCCAAGCAGGCGATTCCGTCGCCCACCATGCTGCTGCGCGGCGGCCGCGCGGCAGTGAGCTACGAGGCGTACCCGGACCTGCAGGAGTTCTACGCCGACATCGCCGAGGTCTACCGGGAAGAGCTCAAGCAGCTCGGCGACGCCGGTTGCCGCTATGTGCAGCTCGACGACACGAACTTCGCCTTCCTCTGCGACCCGAAGCTCGCCGAGTCCTTTCGACGGGACGGATACGAGCCGGACGAAATGCCCGAGCGCTTCGCGAATCTGATCAATTCGGCCATCGCGGAACGCCCCGCCGGGATGGTGGCCGCGATCCATCTGTGCCGGGGCAATTCCATGGGCCAATGGGCGGCGCAGGGCGGCTACGAGCCCGTCGCCGAGGTCCTGCTCAACCAGGTCGACGTAGATGCGTACTTCCTCGAATACGACGACGAGCGCTCGGGCGGCTTCGAGCCGCTGCGTTTCTTCCCGAAGCACTCGCGCAAAAGAATCGTGCTCGGGCTGGTAAGCACCAAGGTGCCGGCGCTCGAATCGAAAGACGCACTGAAGCGGCGCATCGAAGCAGCGGCGAAATTCGTTCCGCTGGAGAATCTGTGCCTCAGCCCCCAGTGCGGCTTCGCGAGCACATTCCGGGGGAACCCAATCTCGGAGGAAGTGCAGCGGCGCAAACTCGAGCGGGTAGTCGAGGTCGCGACCGAGGTGTGGGGAACCGCGCGCTGAGGACTCGAATGGGATTCGAAAGGCTCTTAGGCCGCAACATGTTACCGGAAGGGTTTCAGGAAGCACATTATCTGTTTTCACGGCGTGCTCGAGCGTCGCCGCGCGCCTTTACCCGGCGCCTCGCACGTAGTAAGTTTACGCACCCAGGGGGATCACGAGAATCGAATCTCGGTTGAAGGTCGAACGTCCACGCGCCGTGGCGCAGCCGCGCCGCCTTACTTCCGGCTCGGAGGAAAGCGCGCGCCTTTCGGCCCTGCGCAGCTACTGCGTGCTCGAGACCGGCCGAGAGGCCCGCTTCGACGATCTGACTTGCCTCGCGTCGACCATCTGCGAAACGCCGGTATCGCTGGTGAGCCTGGTGGACACCAACCGCCTGTTCTTCAAATCGGCGCATGGCCTCGACCTTCGCGAGGTGCCGTACCCGGATTTTTTCTGCGGCCATGCCATTCGCCAGCGCGACCTCTTCGTCGTGCCCGACGCAAACGAGGATGCGCGGTTCGCAAGGCACCCGCTGGTGGTCGAATCACCGCGCGTGCGCTTCTACGCCGGGGCGCCTCTCATCAGCCCGCATGACTACAGGCTGGGGACGCTGTGCGTGATCGATTTCGTCCCCAGGCAGCTGCAGCCGAAACAGCTCGACATACTGCGCATCCTCGGACGGCAGGTGATGTGCCAGCTTGAGCTGAATTTGCAGGCGATGCGCGATCCGCTCACCGGCCTGTACAACCGCCGCCAGCTCGAGGAAGGCCTGCACCGCGAAGTGCTGCGCGCGCGGCGCATCGGAGGAACGGTCGGGGTCATGGCGATCGACGTGGACCATTTCAAGCGGGTCAACGACACTCTGGGCCACGAGGTGGGCGACCGCGCCTTGAGAGGGATCGCGGACGAATTGGCGTCCTGCGTGCGCGAGGAAGACATCGCCTGTCGTGCCGGCGGAGAGGAATTCGTCATCATTCTTCCCGGGGCAGGGAAAACGGCGTTGCGCTCGCGTGCGGAGGCTGTACGCAAGACCATCGAGCGGGCGCATATCTCAGCGGGGGAGGGAATGCTCAGGCTGACCGTCTCGATAGGACTTGCCAGCTTTCCCGCCTACGGCGATACGGGACAGGCCGTGTTGCGCGCCGCGGACGTGGCGCTCTACAAGGCCAAGGCAGCCGGGCGAAACCGGGTGACCATGTGCACGCCGAACGTTGCGCGTAGTTTCGCCAGTCAAAGTCGCTTGACAGTCTAGGTTCGGATCCCTGAGATCGATGTCGCGGGTCACTGCCCCGCGGCTCTTGGGCGCATTTTCGAATCAATCCGGAGGCAGACCGATGAGTGCGGGTTTCAAGGGCCGGCGCGAGGATCTGAGGCTGGTCACGGGGCAGGGCAAATATACGTCCGACTGGAATCTTCCGGGACAGCTTCACGGCTCGTTCCTGCGCTCCGACCGGGCGCATGCGGAAATCGTCTCCCTCGACATGTCGCCCGCGCGGGCGACGCCGGGCGTGGTCGCGGTGTTCACGGGCGCCGATACGGCCAGGGCCGGCTTCAAATCCACGCCGCAGCTCGCGCGCTACCCGGGCCGCGGCGGCGCGACCATCAAGGTTCCGCACCGCGACGGGCTCGCCAACGGACGCGTACGCTTCGTCGGCCAGGAGGTCGCGCTCGTGGTGGCGAAGACGGCGCTCGCCGCACAGGATGCGGCCGAGAAAATCGGGGTCGAGTACCGCGATCTGCCCGCGGTAGTCGACGCGGAAGCCGCGCTCGCGCCGGGCGCCGAGCAGCTCTACCCGGAGATACCCGGCAATCTCTGCTTCGACTACGAGTACGGCGACGAGGCGGGAACCGACTCGGCCTTTGCGCAGGCCGCGCACGTCACGCGCATCACCCTGGACAGCAAGCGCATGGTCGGCAACCCAATGGAGCCCAAGGCCTGTCTCGCCGCATACGACGCGGCGTCCGACAAGTACGACCTGTACGTCAGCTCGCAGGGCCTTTCGCTCATGCGGGGAAGCGCGAGCGGCATCACCGGAATTCCCGCGGAGAGAATCATGGTCCACGCCCAGGACGTGGGCGGCGGGTTCGGGATCCGCTCGGATGCCTACGCGGAATACTGCGTCAGCATGCTTGCGGCAAAGGCGCTCGGGAGACCCGTGAAGTGGACCTCCTCACGCTCGGAAACCTTCCTTTCCGACTATCACGGACGCGCGGCAAAGTTGACCGGTGAGCTCGCGCTCGACAAGGAAGGGCGTTTCCTCGCGATCCGGATCAACTGGATCGTGAATACGGGCGCCTACCTCTCCACTCCCGGCCCGCTCATCAACACGCTGCCTCCCGGCCTTCATGCGATCAATCTCTATCGCATCCCGGTCATGTACGGCCGGCATCGCCTGGCGCTGACCAACACGACGCCCACCACCGCTTACCGCGGCGCGGGCCGGCCCAACGTCTGCTATCTCGCCGAGCGCTTGGTGGAGGAGGCCGCCCGCGAGATGAAGATCGACCGCCTGGAGCTGCGCCGGCGCAATTTCATCCCGAAGGACGCTTTCCCCTACAAGACGCCGCACCCGCACTCGGTCTACGACAGCGGCGACCCGCACGGGCTGGTGGATGAAGCGGTGAAACAGGCCGAATGGAACACCTTCGACGCGCGCCGCGCGGAGTCGACGACGCGCGGGAAGCTGCGCGGCATCGGCTGCGGGGTATTCATCGAGCCCGCGGGCGCGGGCGGGGCGCCGAAGGAAGAGGCGATGATCAGGTTCGGCGAATCCGGCAACGCCGTCCTGTACGTGCTCGCAGGGCCTTCGGGGCAGGGGCACGAGACGGTGTACCCGGAGGTGGTGGGCGAAGCGCTCGGCATGGATCCTGAAAATATCACGCTGCGGGCAAGCGATCCCGATGGGCCGCGCCTCGTCGGTGAAGGCACCATCGGCTCGCGCTCGATGATGGCGCACGGCGGAGCGCTCGTGGTCGCGGCGCGCGAGGTGGTTCGCAAAGGCACCGAGCTCGCCGCAAAGGACCTGGAAGTCGCGCCGAACGATCTCGAATTCGCGAAAGGCCGCTACCGCGTGAAAGGAACCGACGTCTCGATCGGGATGCAGGACCTCGCGAAGAAATACGGGAGCGCCCTCGACTCGGGCGGCGAGATCCCGCTGCCGCGCTCTTTTCCCAGCGGCGCACACGTGGCCGAGGTCGAGATCGACCCCGAGACGGGCGTCGTCGAAATTCTGCGCTACACCGCGGTGGACGATTGCGGCCGCGTCATCAATCACGTCCTGCTCGACGGCCAGCTGCACGGCGGCATCGCGCAGGGAATCGGGCAAGCCATGGGCGAGCATGCGATCTACGACCCGGCCTCGGGCCAGCTTCTCACCGGCACCTTCATGGACTACGAGATGCCGCGGGCCGACGGCATGCCCGAGATGCGACTTCACGACCGCTCGATACCTTCGCCCGGCAATCCACTCGGCGTGAAAGGCGCGGGCGAAGCGGGCACGACCGGCGCCGTGCCGACCGTCGCGAACGCGGTGATCGACGCGCTGCGGCCGCTCGGTATCCATCACCTGGATTTTCCCTATACGCCGGATCGAGTCTGGCACGCGATCTTGCGTGCCAAAGGCCGCGCCTAGCCCGCTCAGGCGTTCTCCAGCAGGATGCGGATGACGCCTTCCGGATCGGTGATCATGCAGTCGTGACCGGTCGCGAGCTCGTAGTACGTCCACGCAGGGTCGTCGCGCAAGCGCGCGGCGAACTGGTCGAACGAACCGGTGGGCGGGTTGGTGCAGTGAACGTAGGTGCGCTTCAGGCTCGCGCCGCCGTTCCCGGTGAAATGCACGGGCTGGGCGAAAGTGCGGTACGACTGGCGCATCTCGTGGCGCGTCGCCCAGGCGACGTCCTCTCGGTCGGTCACACCGAAAATCTCGAGCGGAAGCGGGTCGACGAAGCCGCCTATTTGGCCTTGATTGATCAGGGTGCGGCGATCCGGATGCAGGTAGTCGAGCAGGCATCTTCCGTTGTCCGGCAGAAAAGCGTCCAGATACACGACGCGGCGCAGGCGTGAGGCCGCGCGGTCGGCGACGCCGGTGACCACCATTCCGCCGTAGCTGTGCCCGACCAGAACGACCTTCTCGAGCTCTTCGGCTTCGAGGAGATTGACGACGTCGGCGATGTGAGTGGCGAGATCGATCGCCGGGTTCGCAAGATGCGCGCGCTCGCCGAGGCCGGTCAGGGTGGGCACGTAGACCTCGTGACCGGCCGCCCGCAGAGCCGGCACCACCTTCTTCCAGCACCAGCCGCCGTGCCAGGCGCCATGCACGAGGACGTAGGTGGACTTGCGCCGTGTTCCGGCTGTTGCGCGCCGCCCCACGCGGGTGCGCGATGCGGGCTTGCCGCGATGCTTCACGAGATTGATGACCGCGGCTGACCCGCTAGGTGCCGAGCTCTAGTCGCACGAGCGCGGCCCCCGAGGCGAGGGCCTTCAGCTTCCCGAGCGCGACATCGCGCGCGAGCGGCACCATGCCGCAGTTGGTGCAGGGATAGAGCTTCTCCGGCGGCACGAATCTCATCGCCGAGCGGATCGTCGCCGCGACCTGCCCGGGTTTCTCCACGGTGTCGTTCGCGACGTCGATGGCTCCGACCAGGACGTCCTTGCCCTTGAGAAGCGCGAGCAGCTCGAGCGGCACGCGCGAATTCGCGCACTCCAGCGAGACCTGGTCGATCTTAGACCGGGCGAGCAGGGGAAAGGTGGACTCGTATTGCCGCCATTCTGAGCCGAGGGTCTTCTTCCAGTCGATGTTCGCCTTGATTCCGTAGCCATAGCAGATGTGCACGGCGGTCTTGCATTTGAGGCCTGCCGCGGCCTCTTCCAGCGTTGCTATGCCCCAGGCAGCGACCTCGTCCATGTAGACGTTGAAGGCCGGCTCGTCGAACTGGATGACGTCGGCGCCCGTCCGCTCGAGCTCGCGCGCCTCCCGGTTGAGGATCGCGGCGAATTCGCGCGCGAGCTTTTCGCGGCTGCGGTAGTAGTTGTCGTAGAGCGTGTCCACCATCGTCATGGGACCGGGGAGGGAGAGCTTGATCGGGCGCTTGGTCTGCCCCCGGAGGAAGCGAAGGTCCTCGACGAACACCGGTTTGCCGCGCTCCACGGGCCCCACCACCACCGGCACGTCCGCGTCGTAGCGATTGCGGATGCGCACGGTGCGCTTGTGCTCGAAATCGACGCCTTTCAAGCTCTCGATGAAGGTCGTAACGAAATGCCGGCGCGTCTGCTCGCCGTCCGTGACGATATCGATTCCCGCGGCTTCCTGGTCGGCGAGCAGGAGGCGCATGGCATCGCGCTTGCCTTCCTCGAGGAGATCGCCTTCGAGAAGCCAGGGCGCCCAGAGCTTCTTCGGCTCGGCGAGCCAGGCCGGTTTCGGAAGACTGCCGGCGATGGTGGTTTGCAGGTGCAAAATAGTCTACGCGCGCGCGGCGACGTCCCACGAAGCGAAGCCGCAGCCGACGTAGACCTCCGGACAGTTGCAGTAGCCGATCAGCTCGAAGCCGCGCCTGCCTGCGGCGCCGTGTGCCGCGACCCAATTGCGGATCTCGGCTGCGCCGTTACCGATCGTGGGCAGGCGCTCGTTCAGGAAGTCGATCAAGGGGCGCTCGTCGCCTTTTTCGAAATGACGAATGCACTCGCGGTCGAACGGCTCGTCGATCTCGCCCATGGTCGGCTCCCCGATCGAATGGGAGAGGCCCCCGGTGGCGAGGATCGCCACGCGGATGTCCCCGGGATAGGTGCGGATCGCTTCGGCGAGCAGGGTTCCCCATTGCAGGCAGCGACGCACGCTCGGATACGGCGGCTCCAGATCGTTGATGATGATGGGAACGATGGGCGGCAGCGGATCGAGCCCGCCTCTCCACAGCGGAATGCAGAAGCCGTGATCGAGCGTCAGGTGGTGCGATACCGAGGGCTCGAAATCGCGCTCGAGGGCGGTCTGCAGGATGTGATTCGCCAGCTTCGGATGTCCGGCGATCTTCTTGAAGGGGCAGTCCTTCATCCACGGCTCGGCGGGGCCTTCGTGCTCCTCGCCCATGCCGACGCAGATGCTCGGCAGGTTGTCGATGAAAAAATTCACCCAGTGGTCGGGGGCGATCTCGATCAGGACATCGGGCCTCGCGGCCTTGATGCGTCTGCCGAGCTCGGTGAGCGAGCTCGTGAGCTCCCGCTGATTCGCGGGTTTGACGTCTTTCCATCCGCGGACGATGAGCGGCGCGTGACTCGAGGCGAACACTCCGACCAGCCTAGCCATGGCTCGACCTCGCCGCCGCGTCGGCTCCGGCGGTCCTCACTTTTTTCAGGAAATCCGCCTCGGACATTCCGGCGACCACGAAATAGAACCGGAGCAGGTAAGGGTTGACCCGCGGCGCGAGGAACGCGACGTCGTCGCGCTCGACCGCGGTCCGCACTTCCGGTTTCAGGGGATAGCGGTCGAGAATCTTCTTCCGGTTGGCGCGGTATTCGTCGCCGAGCGGAGCGGAACTCTGGAGATCGAAGAAGAGCTTGCTCAGCCAATAGTCTCTCATGGCCGCTATTTTGCCATGAGCGCGGGCGGGTGCAGAAGCCGCCGCCGAAATCGAGCAGATCGCTACTGCTTCCTGCCCCGGTCTCCGGTGAGAGGAACGAATCTCACCGGCAGGGTGCGCCTCGTCGTCGTGCGGCCGTCCAATTGCTTTTCCACGAGCAGGAGCTGCTGCACGTCCGATGGTCCGCCCACCGGGATCACCATTCGACCACCGGGCTTGAGCTGGTCGATCAGCGGCTGCGGGACCGCAGCGGGCGCCGCCGTGACGATGATGGCGTCGAAGGGCGCGGCGGCGGGCCAGCCGCCGTAGCCGTCGCCGACACGCACCTCGACGTTCCGGTACCCCAGCTCGCCGAGAACCTGCCTGGCGCGGCGCGCGAGGGGCTCGACGATCTCGATCGTGGTGACCTTCGCCACCAGTTCGGCGAGCACAGCGGCCTGGTAACCCGAGCCCGTTCCGACCTCGAGCACGGTATCCGCGGACTTGGGATCGAGCAAATCGGTCATCAGCGCGACGATGTAGGGCTGCGAGATCGTCTGGCCCTCGCCGATCGGCAGCGGGCGATTATCGTAGGCGAAGATATCCTCCAAGGCGGGGACGAAGCGGTGTCGCGGCACTTTCCCCATGGCCGCCATCACCGCGTCGCCGAACCTCGGTCGGCCGGTCTCCGCACCGGTATCACGCGCCATCGCGGCTATTTCCGCGACCATACGCGCGCGCGCGGCGGCACGCTGCTCCTGCGCCTCCGAGGGCTGGGCGTGCGTCATTGCGAGCAGGAAAAGCGCGTTCAGGCGACCACCAGGCTGGTCAGGCGCTGCGGATCGGCAAGCAGGTCCGCGCTCGGACCGCTGTACGCGATGCGGCCGCGGTTCAGCACGAGCGCCTTTTGCGTGATTCCGAGCGCGACTTTCGCGTGCTGCTCGACCAGCACGACCGCAAGCGAATCCTCGTGGACCAGGCGCTGCAGGGCCTGCAGCAGGACCTCGACGATGATGGGCGCGAGCCCCTCGAGCGGCTCGTCCATGAGCAGCAGCGTCGGGTTGCCCATCAGCGCCCGGCCGATGGCGAGCATCTGCTGCTCGCCGCCGGAGATCTGGTTGCCCCAGTGGCCGCGCCGCTCCGCGAGCTTCGGAAAAAGATCGTAGACGCGCTCGAAGCTCCAGCGGCCTGGACGCGCGGCGACGGTGAGGTTCTCCTCGACCGTGAGCGAAGGGAAGATATCGCGAGTTTGCGGGACTAGGCCTATGCCCAGGCGGCAGCGCTCGTAGACGGGCAGCTTCGCGATCGGCCTGCCCTGGTATTCGATGCTTCCCGCGTGAAAAGTCGTGTGACCCATGATGGTCGCGAGCAGCGTGGTCTTGCCGACGCCGTTCCTGCCGAGGACCGCGAGGGCGCCGCGTTCGGGCAGCTCGAACGCGATGTCTTCGAGGACTACGGTTTCGCCGTAACCAGCGCGCACCTCTCGGAGACTGAGTGCTTCAGGCATGATGCTGCTCGCCGAGATAGACCTGATGCACCCGCCGGTCCCTGGCGATCTCCTCCGGCGGCCCCTCGACCAGGACTTCGCCTTGCACGAGAACGGTGATGCGCTGCGCGAAGCGGAACACGAGATCCATGTCGTGCTCGATGATGAGGATCGCGATGTGCTCGGGCAGATTGTCGAGCACCTGCAGGATGCGGTGCGATTCCAGCGAAGGCACGCCCGCGGCGGGCTCGTCGAGGAGCAGCACGTCGGGTTTCAGTCCGAGCGCGATCGCGATCTCCACGAGGCGCTGCTTGCCGTAGGGCAGATCGAGGATGCGAATGCCCGCGTCCTCGGCGAGCCCGAGCGTGGCGAGCAGCTCCATGCTCTCTGCGCGCACATCCTCATGCATGCTGGCCGCCCGCAGCATCCGCCGCGCGACGCCGCGGCGCTCGGCCACCGCCAGCGCCACGTTGTCGAGCACGGCGAGTCGGCGGAAGAGGGCGTTGATCTGGAAAGTCCGTCCCAGGCCGAGCTTCACGCGCTTGGCCTGTCCCGCCGCCGTGATGTCCTCCCCGCCGAGCACGATCCGGCCGGAGGAGGGGGACAGCAGGCCGGTGAGCATATTGACGAAGGTGGTTTTCCCGGCGCCGTTCGGACCGATCAGGGCATGGCGCGCGCCCCTCTCCAGCCGGAAATTGATGTCGTCCGCCACGGTGAGCGCGCCGAAGCTCTTGCACAGGCCGCGCGTTTCGAGAGCGACGCCGCTCACCGCCTGCTCCGCAGTTTCGCGAGGGCCCCGTCCAGGATGCCGAGGATCCCGCCGCGGGCGAACATCACCACGAGCACGAGCATCGTCCCGATGCCGAAGTACCAGTACTCCGGGAATTGCTTGGCGAGCAAATCCTGCGCGATCAGATACACGACCGGCCCGACGAACGCGCCGTAGATACGTCCCACGCCGCCGAGGATCAGCATCACCAGCAGCTCGCCCGCGGATTCGAAGGAGAGCACGTTCAGGCCGACGAACTGATTGGTCTGAGTGATCAGGCCCCCGGCGACGCCGGCGATCGTGGCCGAGAGCGTGTACACCAGGACCAGGCGCCAATAGACCGGCGCGCCGATCGCGTGCATGCGCAGGCTGTTTTCGCGCACCCCGGTGAGCGAGGTCCCGAACGGCGAATAGATCAACCTCCTCACCAGCCACCACCCGAGGAACAGCACGAGCAGGCAATAGAGATAAGCGGTCTTGCCGAAGATGTCGAACCTGAACAGGCCGAGAATCGGCGCCACGACGACCCCGGACAGGCCGTCCGCGCCGCCGGTGAGCGCAGTGGCCTTGTTGGCGATCTCCAGGAGAACGGAGGTGATTGCGAGCGTGAGCATGAGAAGCGTCAGGGCCTTCGTCCGGAGAATGATGGCGCCGGTGCTGACCCCTAGCAAGGCGCCGGCGGCGGCTGCGGCGACAAGCTGCACCATCGAATCGCCGATTCCCGCCTTGGCTGCGAGAATCCCCGCGACGTAGGCGCCCAGGCCGAAGTAGGCGCTGTGGCCGAGCGTGATGATTCCCGCATAGCCGACGATGAGATCGAGCGAAAGGGCGTAGAGGATGTAGATCAGGATACGCGCCCCGAGTGAGAGATACTCGGGCAGCAGGAAGAATCCCGCGAAGGCGACGATCCAGGGCAGGGACTCGATCCAGCGGATGCGGGGATCCGCGCTGTAGCCTCCCGCGTGGGCGCTCATCCGTGCCGTCCGAACAGGCCCGCGGGCCGCCACAGCAGGACGGCGATCGTGGCGACGTAGATCGGGAAAGCGCCGAATTGCGGCAGCCAGTACTTGCAGGCGGTGTCGGCGATGCCGATCAGGAGCGCCGCGACGAACGGCCCGCGCAGGCTGCCCAGCCCCCCCACCGAGACCACCACCAGAAAGTACACGAGGTTTTCGAACGGATAGGAAGGCTGGATCGCGATGATCTCCGCGCCGAGCCCGCCGCCGAGCCCCGCGAGTCCGCTGCCGAGCGCGAAGGTGAGCGTGAACAGGCGCTTGGTGTCGATTCCGACCGACTGCGCCATGGCGCGGTTGTCCACCGTCGCGCGCACCATGGCCCCCCAGCGCGTGCGCTCGACGCCGAACCACAAGAGCCCCACCATCACCGCGCTGAAGGCGATGATGAAAACCCGGTAAGCCGGAAAATCCCGGCCGAGGAGCGCAAACTGACCCTTCAGATAGTCGGGCAGCACGACCGGC
>VBCT01000020.1 GCA_005882235.1 Betaproteobacteria bacterium | reverse complement strand
GCGCCCGCTCGCCGCGGGTCAGCCGCTCAGGTGGAGCGACGTGGCGATCGACGCGGGCTCGAGCGCCGTGCGCGCGCGCCGCGAGATGGAGCAGGCTTTCGGCGCGCCGGTGCGGAACGCCGCTTGAGGTACTCGTAAGCCCGGGTGTGGTCGGCGTCCGCCGGCAGGTGGCGCTCCGCGTCGCGCCATAGCTTCAACGCTTCGCGCAGGTAAGGCGCATCGATCCCGAGTTCGCGCGCGAGCCGATATGCGATGCCGACGTCCTTCACCATCAGCGCGAGCCTGAACCCGGAGGCGAAGGCCCCGGTCAGCACCTGCTGCGGGATCTTGCGCTCGGTGGCGCTGTTGCGCCCGGTGGAAGCGTTGATCGCCTCCAGCATCGGCTTCGGGTCCAGGCCGTACGCGCGCGCGATGAGCAGCGCCTCGAACCCGGCCAGCGTCCCTGCGGCGCCCAGGTAATTGTTCAGCGCCTTCACCGCGTGGCCGGCGCCGAGCGGCCCGACGTGGAATACCCGGTCGCCCATCTTTTCAAGAAGAGGAGTTATCCGTTTTAGCGTCGCGGCGTTACCGCCCGCCATGATGGTGAGCGTGCCGTCGATCGCCTTCGGCACCGCGCCCGACACCGGCGCATCGACCAGCTCGATGCCGCGCGCGGCGAGCATCGTGCCGAGCGCGCGCGTGGCGGCCGGATCCGACGAGCTCATGTCGACGACCACCGTGCCGCTGTCGAGAGCGGGAAGCGCCTCGAGCACCGCTTTGCGCACCGCTTCGCCGTCGGGCAGCATGGTGATCATGACCTCGGCGCCCGCGGCCGCGTCCCGCACGGAAGGAGAGCTGCCGGTGCCGTTCAGGTCGAACGAGCGCACGGCGAAGCCTTCCTTCGCGAGATTGGCCGCCATGGGTTGCCCCATGCTGCCGAGCCCGATGAAAGCTACCGTTCTCACGCCTTGCGGTCTTTGAATACTTCCCTGGCGCAGCGGAATGCGACCACGGCGGCGGGCACGCCGCAGTAGATCGCGGTCTGCAGCAGGACCTCCTTGATCTCGTCCTTCGTGAGGCCGTTGTTCAGGGCGCCGTTGAGATGGAGCTTCAGCTCATGCTCCTTGCCGAGCGCGGTCAGCATGCCGAGGTTCAGCATCGAGCGCATCTTGCGCGGCAGCCCGGGCCGGTTCCAGACGTCGTTCCAGCAGTAGGTGTTGAGCAGCTCGGTGAACTCGCGGTTGAACTCGTCAACCCCGGCCATCGACTTGTCGACCCACTCGGCGCCGAGCACCTCGCGGCGCGTCTTCAGGCCCGAGTCGTAGCGTTCCTTGTGGCTGCGCTTGTCCATCGTTCCTCCGTGAAATAATCGATAATACGCCATGGACATCAAATCTCTGCACCACGTCGCGTACCGCTGCAAGGACGCGAAGGAAACCACAGAGTTCTACACCCGGGTGCTCGGCCTAGAGTACGCCATGGCGCTTGCCGAGGACCGCGTACCGAGCACCGGCGAGCACTCGCCGTACATGCATATCTTCTTTCGCATGGACGACGGCAGCTACGTCGCGTTCTTCGAGATCCCGGAATCGCCGCCGATGGGGCGTGACGAAAACACGCCGCAATGGGTGCAGCACCTGGCCCTGCGCGTGCCCGACGAGAAGACGCTAATGGCGTACAAGAAAAAGCTGCAGTCGCTCGGCATCGAGGTGGTCGGCCCGACCGATCATACGATCTGCAAGTCGATCTACTTCTTCGACCCCAACGGGCATCGCCTCGAGCTCACGGTGGACACCACAAGCGCTGAGATGAAGAGGAAGCTGTCCTCCGCCAGCAAGCCGATGCTGGAGGAGTGGAGCCGCACCAAAAAGGCGCCGCACCACGCAGACTGGGTTCACAAGAAGTGATTTTTGAAATTGCACCCGAATGGGTGCACGTTCAACATAGCGAAGCGGCGCAGTTCACCGAGGTCTACGGCTTTGTCGGCTCGCAAGGCATGGTCAATCTCGAGGGGGTGCGCTTCGTGCCGAAGGGCAAGCCCTCCAAGACGCTCGCGGTGTTCATGCATCCGGCTTCCACGCTGCAGCTGCTGCCGATGCCGCAGGCGCTCGCCAAGGCCGGCGTCCACGTGCTCTGCGCCGGATCGCGTTTCGCGAAGAACGACACGCCGCTGGTCATCGAAAAGGTCGTCCTCGACCTCGGCGCGTACCTCCGGCACGCAAAGGAGAAGTGGGGCTACAAAAAAATCCTGCTCTGCGGCTGGTCGGGCGGCGGGTCGCTGGCGCTGTTTTACCAGGCGCAAGCCGAGAAGCCGACCGTCACGCAAACGCCCGCGGGAGACGCGGTCGATTTAAGGAATCTGGTGCCTGCCGATGCGATGGTCTTCCAGGCCGCTCACCTGTCGCGCGCCCGCATGCTCGCCGAGTGGATCGACCCCTCGGTGACCGACGAAAACGATCCCGATCGGCGCGACCTGGAGCTCGACATCTACAACCCGGAGTGCCCGAGCCAGCCGCCTTACTCCAAGGAATTTATCGTCCGCTTTCGCGCTGCACAGCTCGCGCGCATGAGGCGCAGGACCGCCTGGGTGAAACAGACGCTGAAAAAGCTGAAAGGCGACGAGATGGAGCGTGGCTTCGTGACCTACCGCACGATGGCCGATCTGCGTTTCATGGATCCGGCGATCGACCCCAACGATCGCAAGCCGCGCTGGTGCTATCTCGGAAAGCCGGAGGCCGCCAACACCGGGCCGGTCGGCATCGGGCGCTTTTCGACCCTCAGAGCGTGGCTCTCGCAATGGTCGATCGACGACTCGAACGCCGACGGGCCACGCAGCGCGGCGTCCATCACGGTGCCGCTGCTGGCGGTCGAGAACTCGGCGGACGACGCCGTGCCGCAGCCGCACGCGCGCATCATCCATGACGCCGCGGCGAGCAAGGACAAGATGATGCGCGTCATCAAGGGCGCGACCCACTACTACCAGGGGCAGCCCGAGCTGCTCAAGCAGGCGGTCGATCTTTGTGTAGGATGGATGCGGACGAGGAATCTGCTCGATTGAGGAGGAGGGACGCATGAAGAACCTGCTGGCTGTCGCGGCGGCGCTGCTCGCCGCAAGTACCTTTGCGCAAGAGCCCATCAAGATCGGCGTGATCACCGACCGCGTCGGGGTCTCCAAGCCGTACTCGGAGCCTTGCACGGAGGGAACCGTCTTCGGCGCCGCCGAGATCAACCGCAGGGGTGGGGTGCTCGGCCGCAAGATCGAGCTGCTCATCGAGGACGACCAGTCGCGCCCTGATATCTCGGCGGCGCTGGCCCGCAAACTGATCGACCAGGGAGCGGTCTTCATCCTCAGCATGTCGCTGACCCCGGCGACCCAGCAGCAGCAGACCGTGACCATGGAGGCGAAAACGCCGCAGATGACGCCGATGAACTCCGGCGACACGCTCACTACGCAGCTGCCGAATCCGTACTTCTGGCAGACGGGCCCGCTTGGCTCGATCCAGATCGCCACCTTGCTGGCGCATGCCCGCGCCCAGAATCTGAAGCGCGTTGCGCTGATCAGCGACAACTCCGACCTCGGCCAGCTGCTCGCCAGGTTCTTCCGCGCGGGACTGGAAAAGGCCGGCATCCAGATCGCCGCCGAGGAGGTGGTGCCGCGCGGCGCCACGACCGCCGAGCCTCAGATGCAGAAGATCCGGGCGGCCAACCCCGATGCGATGTTCATGGCCGGCGTGCTGACGGCGGAAAACGTGCTGATCTTCAAGGCCTACCGGCAGTTCGGGCTGAAGTTCCCGATTCATTCGTCCTACAACCTTTCGGTGCCGGTCTACATGAGCGTGGCGAAAGGCCTGATCGACGGCGTCACCTTCGTCGATGCCTACGATCCGGACAAGCCCGAGGTGAAGCAGTTCGTCGCCGAGTACACCAAGGCGACCGGCAAGGCGCCGTTCAACATGCACGGCTACGGCTACGACGGCATCATGATGGTGGCGGAGGCGATTCGCCGCGCCGGCTCGACCGACAAGGAGAAGATCCGGGAGGCGATGCAGCAGACCTCCTACGCCGGCGTCATGGGCGCGAAGGGCATGAAGTACCGCTTCCCGGAGGGCAAGCGCGCCGGCTTCGACCCGGACGGCATGGTGGTTCGCGTCTACGAGGGTGACAGGCAGGGCCGGGTCGTGCACGTCGGCCAGAAGTAGGTCTTGCAGGACTTTCTCGAGCTGACCGTCAGCGCAGCGGCCTCGGGCTGCATTTACGGCTTGATCGCGCTCGCCTACCTGCTGATGATCCGGCCGACCGGGATCATCAACTTCGCGGTTGGCGAATGGGCCATGGTCGGTGCGTTCGGCGGCTATCTGCTGCTATCGAAGTTCGAGTGGCCCTATCCGCTCGGCATGGCGGCGGTTCTCGTCTTCATGCTGGTGATCGGTTGGCTGACCGAGCGCATCGCGGTGCGCCCGCTGGTGGAGAGAGGCGCGCCGCTTCTCGCTCCCATTCTGGCCCTGCTGGGAATGCTGGTCGTGTTCCGGGAGGCCATCTCGGTGAGCTTTGCGCCCGACCCGCATCCGGTGCCGTACGCATTGGGCATCCAGCGCCAGAGTTTCTTCATCATCGCCGTCACCAGCGTTGTGTTCATCGGCGTGTGGCTGTTTTTCGAGCGCACCATCGCGGGAAAGAGCTTCGAGGCGGTCGCGATCCATCGGCGCGCCGCTGCGTTGATGGGCATCAATCTGTCCCGCGTCACGGCGCTGTCGTTCGCCGCGGGAGCGGGCGCGGCGGGGCTCGCCGGCTTGCTGGTGTCGCCGAACGTCTCGGCGCACTACTTGATGGGGGTGCCGCTCGCGATCCAGGGATTCACCGCCCTGGTGATCGGCGGCGTAGGCCGCGTCGAGGGCGCGCTGCTCGGCGGACTGCTGCTGGCTTTCGCTGAGCAACTCACGGTGCGCTACGCGCCCATCCCGGCGGGCTACGCGCAGGGCGTGCCGCTGCTTCTCTTGATGCTCTTTCTTCTGCTGCGCCCGACCGGATTGCTGCGCGCGAAATGAGTTCGCTCCTCCGCTGGCTGGGTGCCGCGCTGCTGCTTGCCGGCGCGGCGTTTTTGCTCAGCGACTACCACAACGACGTTTACCGCAAGCTTCTTCTGTGGGTGACGCTTGCACTCAGCTACAACTTCCTGTTCGGTATCTGCGGCCAGATCGCTTTCTCGCATTTTGCCTTCTACGGCATCGGCGCCTATTCGGTGGTGATTTTTCTATTTCAATTCCATCTTCCTTTTCCGCTGGCGATCCTGCTCGGCATCGCGCTTTGCATCCTGTTCGCCCTGGCTGTTGCGATTCCGTCGGCTCGGCTCGAGGGCTTCTACCTCGCTCTCGCGACGCTCGCGCTGGCGCAGCTGTTCATCGTGGTGCTGAACGAGGGAGGCGCCGTGACGGGGGGGCCCGGGGGCCTGGCGAATTACAAGCTGCCCGAATTTCTGGGAACCAGGATCCGCGGGCCGTGGTACACCGCAGTGATCGTGCTGCTGCTGCTCGGCACCCTGGCGGTGCTTTGGCGGCTCGACCGCTCGTGGTTCGGGCGCGCCTGCCGCGCGGTGCGCGACAATCCGGAGGTCGCCGCCGCGATGGGCGTTGACGTCGCCCGCACCAAGGTCACCGCGTTCACGCTGACGAGCGCGCTCGCCGGTATCGCCGGCATGGTGTACGCCTTCGTCGACAACACCGTGAATCCGCCGATCTTCGGGCTGGACAACGCCTTCCTGCTGCTTTTCATGGTGATCGTCGGCGGCGCCGGCCGCCATGCCGGGGCAATCATCGGCGCGGCACTGCTGTTTCTCGTGCCGTTCGTACTGTCGCCGCTGATCGGACACCACCACGTGCTCGTGTTCGGCGTGCTCGTGGTGGCGGCGATTCTGTTGCAGCCACGAGGTCTTGTCGGTCTCTACGATGCCATCCGCCGCCATCCTTGAAGTGAGGGGGCTGACGAAGCGATTCGGCGGCCTCACCGCCGTTTCGAGTCTCGGCTTCGAGGTCCGCGAAGGCGAAATCCTCGGCATGATCGGCCCGAATGGCGCCGGCAAGAGCACCACGTTCAACCTGATCGCGGGCACCTATGCCGCGACGCAGGGAGAAGTGCGCTTCGCCGGGGAGCAGATCCTGGGGTTGCCGCCGCACCGGATCGCCGCGCGCGGCGTCATGCGCACGTTCCAGCACAACCGCCCGTTCGGCGGGATGCCGGTGATCGATAACGTTCTGGTCGGGGCGCATACGAGATTTGCTTCCGGTCTCTGGGCGGTGGTGGGAGGAAGAGCCCTGCGCGAGGAGACGCAAAGGCGAAAGCGCGCCGCAGAGCTGATCGAGTTCGTGGGCCTGGGGGAGCTGCCGCACGCCGATGTGGCGACGCTGTCGTTCGGCCAGGGGCGGCTGCTCGAGATTGCGCGCGCGCTTGCAGGCGAACCGCGCCTGCTCCTGTTCGACGAGCCCGCCGCCGGGCTGACGCTCGCCGAGTGCGAGCGCCTGGCGGGCATCATCCGGGGCATCGCGGCGCGCGGCATCGCGGTGCTGCTGATCGAGCACGACATGCACTTCCTCCTGCCTCTGGCGCAGCGCGTCGCGGTACTCAACTTCGGCGTCAAGATCGCCGACGGGCTGCCGGAGCAGATCCGCAACCATCCGGCGGTGCTCGAGGCCTACCTGGGAAGCCATGCTGCGGCTTGAGCGCGTCTGCGCCGGATATGGCCGCGCCCCGGTTCTGCAGCAGGTGGATCTGCGCGTGGACCGCGGCGAAACCGTGGCCTTGCTTGGACCGAACGGCGCCGGAAAATCCACGCTGCTCGCCGCGATCACCGGCACGCTCGCGCAGCGCGAAGGCGCGATTTATCTCGAGAGCGAAAACATCGCGCGCGAGCCGAGCCATCGCATCGTCGCGCGCGGCGTCGCGCTGGTACCCGAAGGACGGCTGGTGTTCGCGCCGTTCAGCGTGGAGGACAATCTTCGCCTGGGTGCGGTCCGCCTGGCGGGCGGCCGCGCCGCACTGCGCGAGCGCTATGCGTACGTTTTCGGGCTGTTCCCGCGACTCGCCGAGCGGCGTTTGCAGGCTGCGGGTACGCTCTCGGGCGGCGAGCAGCAGATGCTCGCCATCGGCCGCGCGCTGATGAGCGCGCCGCGGCTGCTGCTCCTCGATGAGCCGTTCCTCGGCCTTGCGCCGCTCGTGGTTTCCGAAATAAGAAGCTCTCTGGAAGAGCTCCGCGCCGCCGGTCTGACGCTGCTGATGGTCGA
>VBCT01000019.1 GCA_005882235.1 Betaproteobacteria bacterium | reverse complement strand
ACTGTGCCGTTTGCGTTGAGCTTGACGCCGACGAAGCCGCCGAGCCTCCTCGTGAAGGCGAGGTGCTGGGTGTCGATGATGTCGATGCCCGCGTTCGAGCGATCGCCGAGGTAGTACTCGGCGCGATGCGGGTTGACCCAGCTGATGTCGTACGACCGCAGCGGGTTACCGGGGATCTGGACCGCGGTCCAGCACTTGGTCTCGGTGTTGGTCGGTGCTCCCGGGCCGGTGCAAGCGGCGAGCGCCGCGCCGGATGTCGCGAGTGCCCCGGCCCCGACCAGCAGCGGGGCCGCGACGATCGCGGCGAGTGAATTGCGGGAAGAGATTCTTGCAGACATGTGCTGCCTCCTATAGGTGGATTCGACAACGCTCTTTCGCAAGTCCGCGCCGACCCAGCATCGGCTTGACGCGCCTCGCGCTTGCTTGTTACCTGCCGGGAAATCTGCTTGACCGCCCCTGTACGCGGCAGGCGCCCGGAAAAATCGCGCGCCCGGAAAGGAAACGCGCTCGATACGACGAGCGTGTTCCGACCTTCGTGCGCTGGGTCATACCCGCGCACCTTTAAACTTCTGGCTTTCCTCCGCTACCGCTAGATGATTGACGTTTGGGACGGACATCCGCACGTAACGCCTGCTGCGAAGTCTGCACTCAATCCGGAACCTGCACCTGACAAAGGGCTGAAAAACCCAAGGCGTTCTCTTTTTGCGCAGAATCTCAATGGAACAAACGCTTGAATGAAAGTCTTCAAGCGTGTTGTCATAGATCGAACGGTCGAAACCTGCGAGCGACGGTTTAGCTTCCCCCCGCGTATAGCCTTACTAGCCTATAAAGGAACTCGTGGCCTTCGTAGAGCGAGCGCACGCGCATGCGCTCGTTCAGTCCGTGCACGCCCCCGCCGTCGGGGTCGCGGAACATGCCGTTCACCCCGTAGGTTGGAATGCCGGCGTTGATGGTGAAGCGGCCGTCGGTCGCTCCCGCGAGCAGGGTTGGTACCACCGGCACGCCGGGCCACATCTGCGAGCTCACGGCTTCGACCGGCCCGACGATCTCGTGCGTGAGCGGCGGCGGAGGCGAGAGCGTCGGCTCGTGCGTCGGCGTGATCTTGATCTTGTCGTTCGCCAGAACGCGCGCCAGGGTCTTCTGCACCTCCGCGACCGGTTCCCCGGGCAGGATGCGGCAGTTCACCGTGGCGCGCGCGCGCTGGGGCAGGGCGTTGGTCGCGTGCCCCGCTTCGAGCATCGTGGCGACGCAGGTGGTGCGGAAGGTGGAGTTGTTCAGCGCGGTCGCAGACAGCCGGGCGATCGCCTCCGGATCGGGCGGGTCGCGCAGGATCGCCTTCATATCAGACGCCGTCTGCCCGGTCTCGATGCGCGACATCTGCTCGAAATAGGCGCGCGTGGTGTCGGAGAGCCTGAACGGGAAATCGTGGGCGCCGAGCCGGGCGAGGCCGCCTGCGAGATGGGTGATCGCGTTGTCTTTCACCGGCAGCGAACTGTGCCCGCCAGGGTTGGTCACCTCGAGCTGATAGGTCTGGAAAACCTTTTCGCCCGCCTGGATGCTCATGCGCAGGTACTTGCCGTTCCCGTCGAGCAGGCCATTCCCGCCCTCGTTCAGGGCAAACTCGGCGTCGATCAGGTTGCGGTGGTTCTTAAGCAGGTACACGATTCCGCTGAAATTCGACGGGACGATTTCCTCGTCGCAGGTCGCAACGAGAATCATGTCGCGGTCCGGACGATAGCTCTCCTGCCGGTAACGGATGAGATTGGCGATGAACACCGCGACCATCGCCTTGTCGTCTGATGCGCCGCGCGCGTAGAAATAGCCGTTCTCCTCTACGAGCCTGAACGGATCGCGCTGCCAGTCCTCGCGCTTCGCCTCCACCACGTCGAGGTGCCCGAGCAGCATGATCGGCTTCTTCGCGCCGGTACCACGATACCGAGCGACAAGATTTCCCTTCTTCGGCCCGCCCGGCGGGACGATCACCTGAACTTCCAGCGCTGGCAGCCCGCCCGCCTTAAGGCGCGCGGCCATGGCCTCCGCCGCGGCCGTGCAGCTCCCAGCGGAGTCCGTGGTGTTGATCTCGACAAGCTCCTTGTAGATCTCGCGCAACTGCTGCTGCGCGGGAGTAGGCGCACTCTGTGCGAGAGCGCGAAGCGCGAGCGACGCTCCCAAGGCGACCCAGATTGCGCTGCGAATTGTCTTCATTTTTTCCTCCTGAGCGAAAGCTTCCATATTAGAGTACACGTTCTCGGGAGGGCGCCATGGGTAGACTCAGAGGATCTCTCGTAGGGTCCGCGTTTTTGTTCGCGAGCTTGTCGGCCGCGGGCGAGGATGCGGCGAGAAGCTCGTCGGACGTCCGCGTCCAGAATATCGAAGTGCGGCTCTCCCGGGCGGGGCCGGTGGTGCTGCTCAAGGTCGGTAACAAGGCCATTCCCGTTTTCGTCGATGCGCTCGTCGCCGAATCCATCCAGGGCGCGATCATCGGACAAAGGCCCGTACGCCCGCTCTCGCACGACCTGATGCACACTATCCTCGAGGCGCTCGACGCCAAGGTATCGCAGGTCGTCATCACGTTCAAAGCCGGCATCTACTACGGAGCCCTGAGCGTCGTCGCAGGGAAGACCACCAGGGTCTTCGACAGCCGTTCCTCCGACGCGATCGCGCTGGCGATCCGCTTCAAGGCGCCCATCCTGGTGGGCGAGGAGCTGCTCGACTCCGTCGGCGTGGACTTGCCGGAACCCGGCGTGAAGGAGCTGTGATCGCGGGCCGAGGCTTATACTGGGAGGGTGTCCGCGGCGTAATGAACTGGCGCCGAGG
The DNA here is from genome assembly GCA_005882235.1 of Betaproteobacteria bacterium. Taxonomy (GTDB): domain Bacteria; phylum Pseudomonadota; class Gammaproteobacteria; order Burkholderiales; family SG8-39; genus VBDM01. Next base: position 4,414 of record VBCT01000019.1, on the reverse strand, counting down.
TCGCCGATTCCGATCCAGTTCACGGGAGAGTTTGCCATGCCAATCGAGAAGATCTTGATCATCGATGATTCCGCCACCGACCGCCAGTTCCTGCTGGAAGTGTTGAGCAAGCAGGGCTATCAATGCGTGACCGCGCAGAACGGCGACGAGGGGATCGCCAAGGCGAAGACCGAGCAGCCGGACCTGATCCTGATGGACATCATCATGCCGGGAACCGACGGGTTCAAGGCGACGCGCGCCATCTCGCGCGACGAAGCCACCAAGCACATCCCCGTGATCGTGTGCACCAGCAAAAAACTGGAAACCGACCGGGTGTGGGGCATCCGCCAGGGCGCCAAGGACTACATAGTCAAGCCTGTCGATGCGAAAGACCTTCTCGCCAAGATCGCCGCGCTCGGCTGATAACGGCCGCTCACCCCAGCAGTACGAGCGCGAGGGCCAACGCGCCGGGCAGCGCCTGGACCCAGAGGATCTTGCGGCTGGCGGTAAAACCGCCGAATACGCCGGCGACGACGACGCAGCAGAGGAAAAAAACTTTGATCGAGGTTCCCGCGTCACCGAGAACGAGACCCCATCCGAGCCCGGTTGCGACGAAGCCGTTGTACAGGCCCTGATTCGCGGCGAGCGCCTTCGAAGCCTTGGCGAAATCGGGCGTGGTGCCGAAAGTGCGAAGGCCCAGGGGCTGGGTCCACAGGAACATCTCGAGGACGAGGAACCCGAAATGCAGGATAGCGACCAGTACTACCGCGGTATTGGCGATGGTTGTCATGGAACCCCTTTCTGGAAAACCCCAACCCGACCCATCTTGCTGCCCCTAGAGCTGCCAACCGATCTTGCGGTCCAGCGACCAGGGGCCGCCGCCGCGCAGCGCTATGGCGAACATGATCAGACCCCACATCAGCGGGTATTCGTAGCCGGGACCGGTCCATCCGAACTTGGGCAGATGGTGGTAGGCGATCACCGCCATCTCGATGGTGATGGCGGCCGCGAAAAAGCGCGTGAAGAGGCCCAGGGCGACGCACAGCCCGCCGATGGTTTCCAGAATGATGAGAACGACCGCCAGGGGTTCGGCCGGCGCGATGCCACGTTTGACCAGCGCGAATTGCGCCGTCGCCGTAACGCCCGCCATCAACTTGGGCCAGCCGTGCGGAAGGATCATCAAGCCCACAGTCAAGCGGATCAGCGGCCATGTGAGCGGCGCGACCCAATCGTAGAACGGCTTGAGCTTGGGAAACAGCAATCTCGGCTCGTCGTGCGCGTCCATGGCAAGTCCTCCTCCGAAGTCGGGCTCTGACCGGTACGCTCGTTATCCGTCGCGGTCCCTGGTCGGCCGCTGCCGCGGTGGGCACTTTGCCGAGCCGTACGAGCAGAATACACAACAGTCGCCGGGCCTGGGCCTGAGCATCGCGTGGCACGCCGTGCACTCGTAGAAGTGCAGGCACGCGTCGGTGGGCATCTCTTCGGTCCGCCGGTGCCCGCAGAACGGACAGGTGAGGGTCGCCCGGAGAATCACTGGTGCCGGCCGAAGAACGCGGTGACTATCGTGGCGAGGTGTCTTGCGGCCCGCTGGATCCCCTCGACTTGTCCATTTGCTTCAAGAGTCTCCATGCCATCCAGCCAAGGAACGCGACGCCCAGCACGAGCGCCGCCCAAAGCGTCCAACGCTTGACGTCGATTCGTTCTTCCAGCGCGCGTTGTCCGCCGAGCACGGTGGGTGCGTCCGCTCCGACTGATTTCACAGACGCCGCCGGCTCGGTGCTCGCCACCTTCGCGTCGAGATCGGCGTCGCGGCTGTATCCAGGTACGAGCGATTCGATGGAATACGCCGACGGCTTTGCATCGCGGCTGCCGTAAGCGAGGGTGAAGGGCGGTTCGCCTCGCGCCACCCACACGATCTCGTTCGGGATCCAGCCCAGCAGCAGCTTGGGCTCGCCGGCACCGAGCCCTCCGCCTTTCTGGTCCGCTTTAAGGAGCCAGTAGCGGTCCGCGTTCTCGCCGATCGCCATGTCCGGGTTGGACACCTCGGCTCCGTCGCGGCGCAGGCGGTACGCGGTTCCGCGGCTTACCGACCGCCACGGCGTGTCGCTGCGTACGCGCGAAAAGAGCTGTATCTGAGCAACCGTATTGGCTTGGGGAAGCTCGAAACGCACGCGATCCGCAGGGAACACTCCCTGCGTGTCGAATGCATAATCGCCTATCTTGTCAGCGACTGGGCGGCCCGCCACCGTTTCCCATTGCCGCGCCACGTCGATGCGCGCGTCGCCGGGTTCCCCGCGCAAGGCGCCGAGTTCGGCGCCCGCCGGCATACCTGTCCAGGAAATCCGGAGGTACTTCGGCTTGCGCGAAGCAAACTCGATACGTCCCTGTTCCAGCTTTGCTCCTTCATGTTGCAAGGACAGCAGCGGTGCCTGAGCTGCGACCGTGCGCCAGGACGATAGGTCGTCGCTCGCCTCGACGCTCACGTTCGCCGAGTACGCGGCGCTGCTCTTGACCTCGAGCTCCAGGGCACGCACCGGGTCGCGCAAGGCGGTTGCATCGACAAGATAGGCCAGGAGCTTCTTGGAGGGTTGCTTGCCGCTGCGCTCGTCGAGCTTGATGATGGTGCCGGATGGCCGCCGTTCGACGCGAAGCGACAGGCCATCCAGCTGCTTCGCGTCTTCGCCGTACAAGGGGAAGAAGGGCAGCGTGACCTGCTCGCGCTTTTGCACTTCGGTGGTCGCTCGCGGACGGAATGCGTGAGGCACAACCTCACCCGCACGGTTGAACACGCGCAGGTCACCCAGATCCCGCCGGACGGCGCCGCGGTAGACCGCGCGTGGGAGCTCGAGCCTGTACAGTGCTTCGCCACCGTCTGTGCGGATGGTAATTCCGTAGGCGAAACTCGAGGGTCCTTCGGCGCAAAAGGCGTTTGCCGCCAGCAGGCCCGGCAGATAGGCGGCGAGGGTCGCGACTCTCATTTCAGGTCCTCCGTGCGGAACCGGGGCGGCACGGGCGAGAGGTATCCGATGACGAGCATCAGCACACCGACCCCTATGAACGACACGATGCGTTCCACCGTGCCCACGTTCGAAAGGTCCACGAGAAAAAGCTTCACCACCACTACACCCATCAGTGCTGCGCCCGTGAGCCACAACTCACGCAAGGCCCTGCGCGTCGCGAAGACCATGATCGCGAGCGCGAGAATCGACCAGAAGAGGGAAAGCGCCGCCTGGACGAGAACCGAGCGCAGCATGGCGTCGAGCTGGAACGGAACATCCGCCCAGTGATGCAAGGTTCGCAGGAGCACGCCGTTTACCCAGATGAAGTTCGCGCCGCCGAAGGCGGCGTACAGCGCGATCGGCGCGGGGCCCTGTTTCTCAACATAACCGAGCGTGCGGAGGGTCATGAGCCAGTAGGCGACGATCACGAACACCAGTGCCTGGGCGATATCGAGGGGATTCAGGAGAGGCACGTACGGCAGGGGCGCCGGATCGCCGTCGCTCGTGAAATTGGCGTAGATCGTCCACGCTGCGAGGAAGACTGCGAGCGGAACGGCTCCATAGAGCAGATAGCTTCTCTCGTGCTGCGAAATCGGCCACCTGCGCCGGGTAGGGCTAGCAGTCAGCAGCGCGAGAATGACGGCCGGCACGACGGCCCAGGCGATGAGCGGCCAGACGCGCTTGCCCTCGACCGCGCGATCGATTTGCCAGGCGAACTCCCAGCAGGCCACGACGGCAAGCAACCACAATCCGACTGCATGCAGCCACTGGTGCAGTTCCTGATCCTGCTGCTCGTGGCGTCGCAGCACCCAAAGGTGCTCGACCCATGCGAGCGGCCAGGCGAGCCAGCCCCAATTCGCGAAAGGATGGGACCGGTCGTTGATCTCGCGCAGCAAGACCACCGCGGCGATCGGAGCGATTGTGTAGGCCGGCCAGCGGGCGCTTTGCCAGCTGAGTGACTTAGAGAGCAGGCTGAAAGCCGCGGCGGAAGTCGCGAGATAGACCAGTGCCGCATGCACCTGCACGTCGGTACTCAGGTGGCGATGAATTTCGTGCAGGCCGCCGGCCGCCCACCACAGCGCTCCCCAGACGAGCAACAAGGCTGCGACGCTGGGCTCCCAGGACTGCGTCGATTCCCCACGCCTGCGCTCGAGATAGGCCGAGCAGAACAGGCCGCCGAGCGCGACGAACGCGCAGCCCAGGTAGAAGCTGTTGAGCAACGGTGTCGGCCCGTAACCTTTTTCGACGTCGAAGAGAAACGCTGTCCCGGCCGCGAACTGCAGCGCAAGCCCGAAGGCGAGGCCGAGAACGCGCGCCTGGCGCGCGCTGACCCAGACAATGGCCGCGCCCTCGAGCGCCCAGGCCGCGGAAGTGATCCGGCCGTCGAACGCGAGCGGGATTGCGAGCGTGCCGAAACCCACGCCGAGCGCGAGAAA
>VBCT01000018.1 GCA_005882235.1 Betaproteobacteria bacterium | reverse complement strand
CTGGGCGTGGAAGCGAAGGCCGGCGAATGGTACTGCAGCCTGCTCAAGAACCTAGGCGAGGAAAAAGGCGCGGAGCTCTTCCGGCAGATCGCTGCGCGCAACGGCCTGTCGGTGCGCAGCGGCAATTCCGCCCTCGCCGGCATGGTCGTATCTGGCGAGGTGCCGCTCGCTCTCACCGTTTACAGTCACATGATCGACGAGGCGAGGCAGCAGGGCGCGCCCGTCGACTGGTTTGCGATCGATCCGATGATCGCGCGTTCGAACGGCATAGGCGTTTCGCGCAAACCGCCTCATCCGAATGCCGCGGTTCTGTTCTATGAGTACACCATCGGCGATGCGCAGCCGCTGATGTCGAAGATGAACTACCTGTCGCCGCTCGCGAAGCTCGCTTCGCCCCTGCGCGGCGCGAGGATCGTGTTCGTCGACCCTGCGGCGGACAGCGCGGAGGTCGAACGTTGCGACAATGCCTACGACGCGCTGATCAAGATGAAAAAGTAATCTTTAAGGAGCATCGCACTCATTCGGGTCTGATGCCCGAAACCGGGATCAGCTTCCCCGTTTCTCCGGATCTGCGCCCGAACAGCGAGAATCGCTCCCTGTTGTCGCCGGGTCGGTTGCCTTGCCAAACCAGCTGCCAGCCGCCTTGCGGCGGGACGCGCCGGTCTCGGGCCTTGTCTTGAAGCAGGGTGAAATCGCATCGAGCGTCGGGCCGGACTTCGTGCCTCACCGAGACGATTCCGGTCATGTACTCCAGCATGGCCCGCTCATGCTCGCCGAGATTGCGGCTGGCGAGGCAGCCATGATACGCTGGCAGGGCGCGCTGCATGGACGCAAACATCCCGCGGTAGCTTTTTGCGCTGTCGAGCCACGGCAGCCACAGCGTCGAGACCAGACCCCAAACCAGCGTGAGACCCGCCGTCCAGCTGAGCAGCGGGCGGATTTCCCATTCCCTAAGCCGGAGCAGGAGCAGGACCCAAGCCGAAGTCAGCGCCACGGCCACGGCAAAAGCAAACAGTTGGAACTGCGGCTCGAAATCCATAGGCAGGTAGCGAGCCAACCACGACCAGTCGGGCGGATGCCCTCGGAACATCATCTCCATCCAGCCCCACCATAGCACCATGGCAAGCGAACCGAACAGGGCACGGCACAGCCAGTCGAGTGCTGCCGCGACGCGCTGCGGAAGCAAGGTCGCCCCACCCGCCGCAAGCACCGACAGGGGCACCAAGACCGGCAACGCATATTGCGTGCCCGCGGAAGCAGAAGCGCCGAGAACTGCAAGCATCACGATCACGGCAAGCACCGGCAGCTGCAGCTCCGGCCGCTTCAATCCTTCCCGCCCGAGCCGCCACGCGCTCCATAGCGCCAAGGGCAGCGCCGGCCAGGCAAACCACGGCAAAGTTCGGGTGTAGAACCAAGGTTCGGATTCCGCCCCCAGATGAGCGAATCCGAGATAGCGCCCGAAGTTGTTGATCCAGAGCCATTGCATGAACAGCTCGGGGGACCTGTGGTAGAGAGCGTAGGGCCAGATGATCAGCCAGGGCGTTGCGGCGAGGAGGGCGACCGCAAGGCAGCGCGCATGATCGCGATTGCGCCAGGCGCCGAACAATGCAGGCAGCATCACGGCTACGCAACCCATGATGCCGGGGGCAATCAGTCCCTTGGACATGAAGCCGATTCCCACGCCTGTGCCGAGCGCAAGACCCGCCAAAGCGGGGCGGGTCCGGCTGAGTGCGAGCCCATAGTACGACAGCGCGAATCCAGCGAGCAGGGCGATGTCGGTGTACATCAGATGCGAATCGACCAGCAGCCCAATGCAGCCGAGGAACGCCATCACCGCGACGAGGCCGCGTCCTTCGCCCCAGGTGGCGCGCGCGGACAAGCCCACCAACACCAGAGTCGCTGCCATATATATTCCCGAGGCGAGACGCGCCGCATCGTGCAGCGGCAGCCAGGAAGAAAATAGCGTTGCGACGTAGGCGGCACTGATGTAGAACAACGGGGGCTTTTCCATGAACGGCTCGCCCGCGAGAATCGGAACGACCCAATCGCCGCCGCCCCAAACGTTGTAGATGATTCCGAAGCTGTATGCTTCGTTCGGCTTCCACGGATCGTGCCCGACCAGTCCCGGCACCACATAGGCGATGCCGAGCAATAGCGCGAAAGGCAGCGTGAGCTGCCGTTGCAGAGCCAAGACTCCCCTCCCTTTTGTGAAGCCAATTGTACAGGCCGCGTACTTGCAGCGGGCTGACAGGAGGCTTTCCTTTTACTGACCGTGTGAGTCAAGCCGCCCGGTCGCCGGACCCCGAACGGGGAGTCGGGCGCGACTGCGCGGCCGGCCCTTAAAATACGGGCATGCTGCGTAACGCTTCCGATTCCTGGGGCGCCCCGGCGAAGCTCTTTCACTGGGTCATGGCAGCGCTCATCCTGGCGCAGATCGCGCTCGGCCTGATGGCCGCGAACTGGCGTCTGTCGCCGACGAAGATCGAGCTTTTTTTCTGGCACAAGTCGACCGGTATGCTGATCCTCGCGCTCGTCGCGCTGCGCCTGCTGTGGCGGCTTGCCAATCCCACGCCTTTGCTGCCCCCGGGCATGGCGGCCTGGGAGCGCGCCGCCGCGCGCCTGAGCCACCTGCTGCTCTACGCGCTGATGATCGCCCTGCCCGTGACCGGCTGGATAGTCAACTCCGCCTCCAACGTTCCGTTCCGGATTTTCTGGCTGATCCCGCTGCCCGCGATCGTGGCGCCGGACGAGCCCACCGCCGACCTCGTCGCGTGGGTGCACGGCGGGCTCGCCGCGCTGCTTGCGCTCGTGCTGGTCGCGCACATCGGCGCGGCGCTGCGGCATCACTTCGTCAAACGCGATACGGTGCTCGAACGAATGCTTCCCGGCGCCTGGAGAGCGCCATGAAGAGAATCGTCCCCTTGCTCGGGCTGTGCGGCGTCTTGGCCTTCGCGCCGCGCCCCGCTCAGGGCGCGGACTGGAAAATGGATCCGGCCGGCAGCAAGCTCGAGTTCATCGCCACCTTCGAGAAGACCGCGGCCCCGGGCGAATTCAGGGAGTTCGACGCGCGCCTGCGCTTCGACCCGGACAAGCCCGCCGGGAGCCGTCTCGATGTCACCGTCAAGGTCACGAGCGCCGAAATGAACGTCGCGGACGTGAACAAGGAAATCCGCGGCAAGGACTGGTTCGACTACGCGGCCTTTCCGCAGGCCGAGTTCCGCTCGACCGACTTGCGCCGCATCGAAGGCAATCGTTACGTGGCGCGCGGCACGCTGCTCTTGAAAGGCGTGAAGCAGCCGGTCGAGGTGCCGTTCAGCTGGACGGCTTCCGCCGGCGGCGCCGTGATGGAAGGCGAGCTGACTGTGAAGCGCGGCGCATTCGGCATCGGCACGGGCGAGTGGGCGGAGACCAATGTCATCGGCGCCGACGTGAAGGTGAAATTCAAGGTGAAGCTGCGCAAGGCCGGCTGAGATGCGCTCAAGGGCTCTTCGCGTCGCGGCGGTGTTCTTATCGACGCTGCTCGCGGGCTGCGCGCCGCTCCTGCGCGAGCCGGTGCAGGCGCCCGCCGCTCCGCCGGCGGATTTTCCCGAAGGCTATTACCGGGAAGCCGCAGCGCAGGGGAAGCCCGTGTTCCGGGTCGATTCGCGCGAGTCGCTGGTGGTGATCGAGGTGCGCCGCTCGGGCTCGCTCGCGCGCCTGGGGCACGACCACGTGGTCGCCAGCCACGAAGTCGGCGGCTACGTCGCGCCGGACGAAGGGCGCGCCGACCTGTATGTCGCGCTCGCGCGCTTGGCGGTGGACGAAGCGGCGCTGCGCGCAGGGGCAGGCTTCGACACGCAGCCCACCGAGTCCGACATCCAAGGAACGCGCGCCAACATGCTGGAAAAGGTTCTGGAAGCGGAGAAGTTTCCGTTCGCGCTCATCCAGGTGAGCGGAGCGAACACGATGCGAGGGGACGTTACCTTGAACGTCGCGATCACGCTGCACGGGAGCACGCGGACGCTGCAGGTGCCAGCGAGAATCGAGGCCGATGCCGGCGTGGTGAGCGTGACCGGGGGTTTCTCGTTCGACCAGACCGATTTCGGCATCACGCCCTACTCGCTCCTCGGCGGCGCCATCGCGGTGAAGAACGGCGTCGGGCTGCGTTTCCGCATCCGCGCGCTCCGTCTGCCCGGCGCGGAGTAGCCATCGTCTTGCCAGGCCCTGAGCGCACGCGCGGCATCGTCGTGTGCGGCGACGCGCGCATCGAGGTCATCGCGGAAGGAGCAGGGCCCCTCGTCGTCCTCCTGCCTTCGCGCGGCCGCGATTCGGAGGACTACGACGAAGTCGCGGCGGGGATCGCCAGAGCGGGCTTCCGGGTGCTGCGGCCGCAACCGCGCGGGACGGGCGCGAGCAGCGGGCCGATGACGGGCCTCACGCTCCACGATTTCGCCGGCGACGTGGCGGCAGTGATCGCACACGCGGGCGGCGGTCCCGCGGTCGTCGCCGGGCACGCATTCGGCAACTGGGTCGCGCGTATGACCGCGACCGATCATCCGCAGCTCGTTCGCGGAGTCATCATCCTCGCTGCCGCCGCCAAAACCTATCCCGAGGCGCTCGCCGAAGCCGTCACAAGAAGCGCCGACGTCACGCTTGCCGATGCCGAGCGCCTGGGATACTTGCGCTCGACTTTCTTCGCGCCGGGCCACGACGCGAGCGTGTGGCTGAAAGGCTGGTACCCGGATGTGAACGCAAGCCAGTTCGCCGCCGGCCGGGCCACGCGGCAGGAGGAATGGTGGGGGGCGGGACGAGCGCCTTTGCTCGACCTCCAGGCGGCGCTCGATCCCTTCAAACCGCGCGAGACGACGAACGAGCTGAAGGAGGAGCTCGGCGAGCGCGTCACCATCGCCGTGATCCCGGATGCGAGCCACGCTCTCATCCCCGAGCAGCCCGCGGCAGTCGTCGAGGCGATCGTCGCGTGGATGCGAAAACTTCCGAAGTAGCCGGGGCGCCCGGCGTGCAAGAGACTCCTCCTCTACAGATTGCGCGCGTGGAATCGAAGATGATCTTCGATGAAGCTCGCGATGAAAAAGTAGCTGTGGTCGTAACCCGCTTGCAGGCGAAGATCCAGGGGGACACCAGTTCGCCTGCAGGCTTCTTTCAGCAGCTCGGGCTTGAGTTGGCTCTCCAGAAACTGGTCGGTCGTGCCCTGATCGACCAGCGGAGCCGGCCCTTTCCATCCGCGGCTCTCTACCAGAGCGCTCGCGTCGTAGTCCTGCCATAGAGCGCGATCGGGGCCAAGGTAACCCGTCAGCGCTTTTTCTCCCCAGGGGCAGCGCATCGCCGAGCAGATCGGCGCAAACGCCGACACCGACTTGTATGTTTGCGGATTCTTGAGCGCGATGGTCAGCGCGCCGTGCCCGCCCATGGAATGGCCGAAGATGCCCGTGCGCGCGGGGTCGACGGGAAAGTTGGAATCGATCACCCCGGGTAATTCCTTTACGACGTAGGAATACATCCGGTAGCCTCGCGACCAGGGCGCCTGAGTCGCGTCCACGTAGAATCCGGCGCCCAGGCCGAAATCATAGCTGTCGCTTTCGCCCGGAATCTTCAGGCCGCGCGGGCTGGTATCCGGGACGACGATGGCGAGTCCCAGCTCCGCAGCGACGCGCTGCGCGCCCGCCTTGACGATGAAATTCTCTTCCGTGCAGGTGAGGCCCGAGAGCCAGTAGAGCACGGGCACCGCACGCGCTTCCGCCTGCGGCGGAAGAAACACGCCGAAGCGCATGACAGACCCCGTTTCGCGCGACTCGTGGCTGTAGACCGCCTGGACGCCGCCGAAGCATTTATTGCGGGAAACGCTTGTGATCAGTAGACCACCACCGAGCGTATGGATTTTCCCTCGTGCATCAGGTCGAAGCCCTGGTTGATGTCGGCGAGCTTCAACTTGTGCGTGATCAGGTCGTCGATATTGATCTTGCGGTCCATGTACCAGTCGACGATCTTCGGCACGTCGCGGCGGCCCTTGGCGCCGCCGAACGCGGTGCCTTTCCATACGCGGCCGGTGACGAGCTGGAACGGGCGCGTCTTGATCTCCTGGCCCGCGCCCGCAACGCCGATGATCACCGACACGCCCCAGCCCTTGTGACAGCACTCGAGTGCCTGGCGCATCACGTCGACGTTGCCGATGCACTCGAAGCTGTAGTCGGCGCCGCCCTTGGTCAGGTTCACCAGGTGCGCGACCAGCTCGCTGCCGGCTTCCTTCGGATTGACGAAATGCGTGATGCCGAATTTCTCGGCGAGCGCCTTGCGCGCAGGATTGGTATCCACGCCGACGATCATGCCGGCGCCGGCCATGCGCGCGCCCTGCACGACGTTGAGGCCGATGCCGCCCAGGCCGAACACCACGACGTTCGCGCCCGGCTCGACCTTGGCGGTGTTGATCACCGCGCCGATGCCGGTGGTCACGCCGCAGCCGATGTAGCACACCTTGTCGAACGGCGCGTCCTCGCGGATCTTCGCCAGCGCGATTTCGGGCACCACGGTGTAGTTGGCAAAAGTCGAAGTGCCCATGTAGTGGAAGAGCTTCTTGCCGC
>VBCT01000017.1 GCA_005882235.1 Betaproteobacteria bacterium | reverse complement strand
TGATAATCCTCCCACAGTGGCAGCCGCCATACCGGGTCCCGCGACTCCACCCCCGCTGCCTGCAGCTCGTTTGCCAGGTCATCTTTGTTGGCGAATAACCCGGAGCAGACGTGACCCAAAGCGACGATGCAGGCCCCCGTAAGCGTAGCGATGTCCACGACGACCTGGGGCTCGAAGCGCTCGGCGTAGCTCAGCGCATCGGCAAGAATGAGGCGTCCTTCTGCATCGGTATTGAGAATCTCGATGGTCTGGCCGGACATGCTCGTAACGATATCGCCCGGTTTGGTGGCCGCCCCTCCAGGCATGTTCTCGCAGGCGGGCACCAGCCCGACTATGTTCAGTTTCAGGCCGAGCTCCGCCGCGGCGCGCAAGGTCCCCAGCACGCTCGCCGCGCCGCACATGTCGAACTTCATCTGGTCCAATTCGGCCGACGGCTTGATGGAAATGCCGCCGGTATCGAATGTAATCCCTTTTCCCACCAGTACCACGGGTCGATCCTTCCTGCCGGCCCCGGTGTAGCGGAGGATCACGAACTTGGGCGGCTCGTGCGATCCCCTCGTTACCGAAAGCAGCGAGCCCATGCGGAGCTTTTCCATGTCCTTTTGCTCGAGCACTTCCACTGCCAGCTTCCATTCACGCCCGAGCTTTACCGAAGTGTCAGCGAGGTACGTGGGCGTGCACACGTTCGCGGGCAGATTGCCGAGGTCCCTCGCGAGCGTCATGCCGGCTGCGATTGCGCTCCCTTCGCGCATGCCGCGCTCCAAAGGGGCGGCATCGCGCTTGGAAACGGCTGAAATGGCGACATGAACGAGTGACGTTTCCTCCGCTTTTTTGCTCTTCATGCTATCGAAGCGGTAGGTGATGTCGGCAGCGGCCAGGACGAGCTGACGGGCTTTCCAGGCGGCATCGCGACCGGGAATTTGCAGTTCGGCGAAATACAGGCACGCATCGCGCGCGCCCGTTTCCTGAACGGCGGCAATTGCCGCGCGTGCGCAGTCGCGATACTCCTTCTCGCCGAATTCCTTCTCCCTCCCCAGGCCCACAAGCAGAACGCGCTCTGCGGTGACACCGCGAACGCGATACAGCAGCCGGGTGCTTCCCATCTTGCCGTCCATGTCTCCGGATCGGAGAAGTTCGCGGATTTGGCCGTGCGCCGCCTTGTCGAGTGCATCCGCCGCCGCCGACAACTTGCGCGATTCGAATACACCTGCCGCGACGCATGCGACCTGGTGTTTCTCCGGCGTCGCGAATTTTGTGTTAAATTCCATGCGGCCTCGACTCGGGGAACATGCAAGGATTATCTCCGGTTTGCTTCGGTGAAGTCAAAGCAACATGGCGTTTTCACCCACGATCCGACATGATTCGCTGACGTCCATCTGTTCACAACGTGATCTTTCGGCGCGCTCTGCTGCGTGAATTCGGCAACCTCGCGCTCGCGGTGTTCGCGACGCTGTTCGCCATAACGTTGACGACGCAGCTGATCCGGCTGCTCGGGCAGGCGGCGATCGGAAAAGTCCTCTCGGAGGGGGTAGTCGCGCTGCTAGGGTTTTCAGCCCTCAACTATCTGCCGGTACTCCTGTCGTTGACGCTCTTCATCACGGTGCTCATGACGCTTTCGCGCAGCTACCGCGAGTCGGAAATGGTGATTTGGTTCGGTTCGGGCCTTTCGCTCCTCGCGTGGATTCGTCCCGTGCTGCTGTTCGCAGCGCCGCTGGTTGCGCTCGTGGCGGTGCTGTCCCTGTTCTTGTCGCCTTGGGCGATCGGCAGAGCCGAGGAGTACAGACGCCAGATGAACCTGCAAGACGACGTGTCGCGAGTTGCCCCGGGTGTCTTCCGTGAGGCGGGCAGCGCGGACCGGGTGTTTTTTGTCGAGGAAATCGCCGGTGATCAGACTAACGTGCAAAACGTATTCATCGCGCAGATGCGACAGGGCAGGCTCGGCATCACGGTCAGCAGGCGCGGATACAGAGAGTCGGCGGAAAACGGCGACCGCTTCGTCGTTTTGCTCGACGGGCGCCGCTACGAGGGCGTTCCGGGCGATCTCGATTTCAAGGTGATGGATTTTCAGCGCTACGCGATGAGAGTCGAAACGCGCGAAGCGCAGGCGGAAGAAGCTTCCACCAAAGCCATGTCCACGTTTGGTTTGCTCCAGGCACGCAGCAATCCCCATTTGGCCGAGCTGCTGTGGCGCATCGGTTTGCCGATCGCCGCGTTCGTTCTCGCGTTGCTCGCGATCCCTCTTTCCTTCGTCAACCCCAGGGCAAGCCGTTCGGTGAATCTGCTCTTTGCGCTGTTCACCTACATGGTGTACGCAAACCTGCTGAGCATCGTGCAAGCCTGGGTCTCCCAGGGCCGGTTGGGCTTCAACACCGGATGGTGGGTCGTACACGCCGGAATGCTGGGCGTCCTCGCGCTGCTGTTTTACAGAAGGCTTCGGGTGGGTCCTCTCTTCGGAAGGCGTTGAAGTGGATACCCTACGCACCTACATGGCGAGGGAGATCTACGGCGCGACGCTGTTTGTTTTCGCCGCATTCCTCAGCCTGTTCTCGTTTTTCGATCTCATCAATGAACTCACGGATCTTGGCAGAGGCGGGTACCGGTTGCAGCACGCGCTCGCCTTCGTCGCGCTGACGGTGCCGAGCCACGTCTATGAACTGTTTCCCGTGGCGGTGTTGATCGGAACGCTTTACGCTCTTTCGCATCTCGCCGCCAATTCCGAATATACGGTGATGCGCGGCTCGGGACTCGCGCCCTGGCGCGCGGCAAGCACGCTGTTTCGCATAGGCATCGTGTTTGTGGTCGCTACGCTCGTCTTCGGCGAGCTGATCGCCCCGGTTTCCGAGCGCGCGGCGAAGCAGCTCAAGCTCTCACTGACCAGCACCATTGTGGCCAACGAGTTTCACACGGGTCTGTGGGTGAAGGACGACCGGCGATTCGTCAATGTTCGCGAAGTCCAGCCCGATACAAGTCTGTCCGATATCAGGGTATTCGAGTTCGACGACCAGTACCGCCTCCAGTCGATCAGTTTCGCAAGACAGGGGCGGTACCTCGGCAAGAACATGTGGCGATTGCGCGAGATCGTGCACACCGGCTTCACGTCCAGCGGAAGCAACGTGCAGCGCGTCGCGGAAATGGACTGGAACTCGGTTCTTACACCGGATATTCTCGCCGTACTGTTCGTCGTCCCGGAACGGATGTCGGCATGGAACCTGTACCAGTACACGCGGCATCTGTCCGAGAACCGCCAAAAGACAGAGCGCTATGAAATCGCCATGTGGAAAAAGCTCGTTTATCCGCTTGCTTCTCTCGTGATGATGGCGCTCGCCCTGCCTTTCGCCTACGTCCACGTCCGGGCCGGCGGCGTGGGGGTGAAAGTGTTCTCCGGGATCATGCTGGGGATCTTCTTTCACATGATGAACAGCCTGTTTTCACATCTGGGCTTGCTTCAGAACTGGCAACCCTTCGTTAGTGCCGCGCTCCCGAGCGCGGTTTTTCTGGGGGCAGCCACGCTGATGATGTGGTGGGTGGAGAGAAGGTAGGTCCGCAAGGTCCGGCCGTCGCGTTACCGGTGCCCAGCTCCTGCATCTCCAGTGGCGACGATGCGAGTGCCGGCCAGACGGTCATGAAGAAACTGTCGGTCGCGATCGAAGAACGCCCAGAAAAAACCGACGCCGAACACCAGCAGCGAAGGCCAGGCGAGAGCGTAGCGCAGCGCTGCGCGGCCGACCCCGACCGAAAGGCTGTCACCTCGGACGAGCCGCATCTTCCAGGTCTGCATGGGCAGGGTCCGGCCTCCCCGGCTCCAGCACGCGATAAAGTAGATTCCCAAGATCAGGAACAGGTAAAGCTGGAAGAGGAGACGCGTGCCTCCCGAGAGGCGTCCATGGGCCGCTCCATAGAACGCCAGACTCGCGAAGAAAGCGATCGCGAACACGACCAGTGCCTCGTATAACATCGACAACAATCGCCGCCCGATGCCTGGCACCGTCGGGCCGGGCAGGGCACGGGCGCCCGAATCCATCGCTGCGGGGCTATTGTTTTGCGGGCGGTGCCGGCGCGACCGGGCTTGCTTCAGACGGTGCAGCCGGCGGCGGCGTAGGCTCGGCCGGAGACTTGCCCGGACGGGCGGGTGCAGCAGGTTTGCGCGGCGTACTGCCCAGCTTGCGCCGCTCCTGCTCCGGCAAGCGGTTGTACTCCTCCCATTGCTGCTTCAGCCCCTGTTTCTTGTCGGGCGGCAGCTTTTCCATCTTCTTATAGCGCTCGCGCGCCGCCTGGCGTTCCTTGGGGGTGAGCTTGACCCAGGCCTGCATGCGCCGTTGCGCGCGCGCCTGCTCGTCGGGTTTCATCTTCGGATAACGCTTGGCGATCCCGAGCCACTTGCGCTTGCGCGCTGGTTCGAGATTGTCCCAGTCGACCGCAAGCGGCGCGAGAATCTGCTGCTGCTCTTGCGTCAACTCGCCCCACGTCGGGGGCTTTTTCTGCGGTGTGGCTGCAAGGACGGAGAGCGAGGTGCAGAGCCAAAGTGCTACTGCGAAGAGCGCTTTAGCCATGCATCGAATCCCTTGTCGAGATAGGCATCCAGTGGCAAGTCGCCCGTCAACACCGCGGCGTCGATTTCCTCGATTTCGGCGGCGACCTGGGTATCCCGCCACTGGTTGATCGCGATCAAGCCGAGGATGAGTACGGCCATCGGAAGCAGCAAGCGCGGAATGAGCGCAGAAGGACCGCCTGATCTGCCGATCGCGTTGCCGGCCCAGGCCAATACAGGAACACGGGACTCGGCGTGCTGGAGCGCCAAAGCCCGCTCGCGCGACTCCTTCAGGCGGGCGAGCTTGCCGGCGTCCAGATCGAGCCCCCGGTTGAGAAGCTGCTTGATTCGGTGAGCGATCTGCTGTTCGTTCATAACTCAATCCCCTTTGCCCTTAAGGCCGCCGCCAAAGCGTGCGCCGCACGGGAGCAATGGGTCTTGACGCTGCCCTGAGAGCAACCCATCACGGCTGCGGTCTCGGCGACGTCCAATTCTTCCCAATAACGCAGCAAAAACGCCTGCCGTTGACGCGGCGGCAGTCGTTGCAGCTCTTTCTCAATTACTTCAACAACTTGAGATTGTTCCAGGAGGTCCGCAGGACCTTCCCTGGACTTGGAAGCATCCGCGCTCTCCAAGGTTTCGAGCGGGTCGCTATCGTCGTCTTCCCGCCCCGGAGAGAGGGCCGAAAACAGCGTCACCCACAGGGACCGCACCTTCTGCCTGCGATAAAAGTCGCGAATGGTGTTCTGCAGGATGCGCTGGAAAAGCATCGGCAGCTCTGCCGCCGGCTTGGCTCCGTACTTCTCCGCAAGCTTGAGCATGGAGTCCTGCACTATGTCGAGGGCGTTCTCCGCCTCCCGGACCGCGAACAGCGCCTGCTTGTACGCGCGTCGCTCTACGCTCGCGAGGAACTCGGACAGTTCATTTCGTGAAGCCAGAAGAGCTTCCTTTTTCGTCGGCCGAAATGACCTCGGCCGCTGCGATCCGATGGTATCAAAAGCCGGGTTCAGGCGCAGAATGAAACAGGGAAAAACTTGACCAATCAGACGTCAGCAATTAGGCTCTAAAGTTTTCGTCGAAGCCGGTGCAACGGGCGGACTAAAGGCATGGAATTGACGGGCGCAGAGATTGTCGTAAAGTGCCTCCAGGCGGAAGGAGTCGAGTACGTCTTCGGCTATCCCGGCGGCGCGGTCCTTTTCATTTACGACGAGCTTTTCAAGCAAGACAAAGTCAAGCACATTCTGGTGCGCCACGAGCAGGGGGCGACGCATGCCGCGGACGGCTACTCGCGCTCAAGCGACAAGGTCGGCGTTGCCCTGGTGACCTCGGGGCCCGGTGTTACGAACGCGGTGACCGGGATCGCCACCGCGTACATGGATTCGATCCCGATGGTGATCATCACGGGGCAGGTGCCTACCCACGCCATTGGCTTGGACGCGTTCCAGGAATGCGACACGGTGGGCATCACGCGGCCCTGCGTGAAGCACAATTTCCTCGTGAAAGACGTCAAGGATCTCGCGCTCACGATCAAGAAGGCGTTCTATCTCGCCAAGTCCGGGCGGCCCGGTCCGGTGCTCGTCGACATTCCCAAGGACGTTACCTCAGCCAAGTGCCCATTCCAGTATCCGGAATCGGTGACCATGCGCTCTTACAACCCGGTCGTGAAGGGGCATCCGGGTCAGATCAAGAAAGCGGTGCAGTTGCTCGCCGAGGCGAGCCGTCCCATCGTCTACGCGGGCGGCGGTGTCATTCTTTCGGGAGCGGCGAGGCATTTGACGACGCTCGTCAAAATGCTCGGATTCCCGTGCACCAATACGCTCATGGGCCTGGGGGGCTATCCGGCGACCGATCCGCAGTTCCTGGGCATGCTCGGAATGCACGGCACCTACGAAGCCAACATGGCCATGCAGAATTGCGACGTGCTGCTCGCCGTAGGCGCGCGCTTCGATGACCGAGTCATCGGTAACCCGGCCCATTTCGGGCAGGTACAGCGCAAGATCATTCACATCGACATCGACCCGTCTTCGATCTCCAAGCGCGTGAAGGTCGACGTCCCGATCGTCGGCAACGTGTCCGACGTGCTCGAAGAACTCAGCCGGCAACTCGAGGCCGCCGGCTACACGCCGAACCAGAAGGCGCTCAGCGCCTGGTGGTCCCAGATCGGGCTGTGGAAATCCAAGGACTGCCTGAAATACGACAAGAAAAGCAGGATCATCAAACCGCAGTTCGTACTCGAGAGACTCTACGAAATCACCAAAGGCGATGCGTTCGTGACGTCCGACGTCGGCCAGCACCAGATGTGGGCCGCGCAGTTCTACAAATTCGACAAGCCGCGACGCTGGATCAACTCAGGCGGCTTGGGCACCATGGGCTTCGGCCTGCCTGCGGCCATGGGAGTTCAGTTCGCGAACCCGGGCGCGACCGTCGCTTGCGTCACCGGCGAGGCGAGCATTCAGATGTGCATCCAGGAGCTCTCGACCTGCAAGCAATACCGGCTACCGATCAAAATAGTGAATCTCAACAACAAGTACATGGGAATGGTGCGCCAGTGGCAGCAGTTCTTCCACGGGAACCGCTATTCCGAGTCGTACATGGACGCACTGCCCGACT
>VBCT01000016.1:5901-8805 GCA_005882235.1 Betaproteobacteria bacterium | reverse complement strand
ATCGCGCGAAGCGGACCAGATGGTCGACCGTGCTTTGCAGGTTGTAATCGTAAGTGACCAGAAACGCTCCCACCGAGATCGTCGTGAAGCTCTCCGTCAAAAGGTTCGGATAGCTGCTCGCGCGCACGGTCGCGGGCACGTAGACAGTCAGCGGAAGCTTGCTCGAGGGGTGAGAGGGGTCGAACTTCAGCAGCTTGATAAACTTCTGCGCCTCGGGTTTCATGTTGGCAATGATCGGGGCTGGCTGCCCGGCAGCTACGACGACCACGTCGACGGTCTTGTCGGTAATCAACCTGACCAGCGCCTCGTCGTTCGGAAAGTAGCTCGCATTCGCCTCCGGAACGGGCCCGTTGAACATCATCTTGTAGAGCGTATGCGTGATGAATGCCGCACCGCTTCCGACGAGGCCACCGTTGATCTTCGCGCCTTTGATCTCATGGAGGTAACTCAACGCGGAGTCGGCCCTGACGATGTAATGAATCTCGGTGTTATAGAGCGGGAGGATGACCCGGAGGGGACGGATGATCCTTGCCGCCTCCCGGTTTGCCCCGGCAGCTCGGTCCACAAAGGCCTGATAGACGTCAGCCTGCACGATGGCAAACTTCACCCCCGGCTCGTGGCGGAGAAGTCGAATGTTTGCGGCAGATCCGTCCGTCGGCAAGACCTCCAGCTCGATGTCTGCATTGGGCGCGACGATCTTGGCTAAATCCGCTCCGATGGCGAAATAAGTCCCCCGCTTGTCCGCGGTCACGATCTTGAACGCTGCGGCGCCTCGCGCCGCCATGCATTGAAGCAGCAGCGCCGCCGCCATTCCGGCGACCAGCAGAGCTTTCATCATCCTAATTGCTCCCCCCTCTTGGACCCGGATTGCAGAGACCGAGGGCTGCGACCGCCTCGGTGCAGGGACCCCGACCGGGATCCTGGTAGACGCCGGGGGCCTGGGCAGTTGGCGCTGCGTCAACTCGCTTGGTGTGGGTGACAGGTCGCTGCGAAGGGCTGACCGGTAGCGCGGGGACGCGAGGGGTCGCGACAATTGACGCCGCGTCAATTCCACTAGTGTGGGTGACAGGTCGCTGCGAAGGGCCAAGGGGCAGCCCGGATGTCACAGGTTCGTCAGCGGGCAAGGCGCCGTCCACGCCGGCAGGGACGGGGGCCGTCTGTTCGCCGCGAGGAGTCGGGGAAATTTGCGCCTCGACAGCTCGAATTGGCGCCTCGACAGCTCGATTGGTGTCGGAAGATTGGCGCGCACGGCTGATGGCCAGATCAAGCGGGTTCGGGCGAAAAGTGCGCCAGAGGTAAAAGGAGGTATACGCCAATCCCAGGACCGCAGCGAGCAGCGCTGCCGACAGCACCCATTTCGAGTTGGCGGTGCGCGGCAGGGTCGTACCCTCGACCGCGCGGCGCAGCTCGGTCGAGCCGGTGAAGACATCGACGATCCCCTTCGTTGGCAAGTCGAAGCGGCCATCTTCGCTGACGCGCCACGGCGTGTTCGCCCCAAATGATGACGGCGCGGGCGCGCCGGGCTTCGACTCCATGCGCGCCATCTCGGCCTTGGTAAACTCCTGCGGCCCGTGCGGTTCGGCCTGCCACGCGACGTACGCTTTCGCGAAGGCCTTGCGCGCGGCATCAAGATCGGCGATGAGCGAGCCCGTCGTGTAACTCGTGCCGCCGCGCGTGAGGCGCTGATACAGGCTGTTGAACACCTGCCGCACACTGTGGTAAAGGCGCTCGACGAACGGGCGATTCGAGGCGCGGAATACCTCGACCCACAATTTCGGATCGTCCATGAAGTCGCCGTGCATGTCGGCGAGCATCTCCTCGATTCTTTCGGGCCCGGTTGCTTTGGGATGGAGCCGCGTGTAGCGCGCAGCGGCTGGCCCGGTGTGAACCACCTGCAGCATCGCGCGGCGCAGTTCGTCGTACACCGCCGGATTGGTCTGGCGAAGCGTATGAAATGTTTCGTGTCCGAGGAGCCGCCTCCATCCGCTCGCGGGCTTGGACCCATTGGCGCCCTGCGCCGCCCCTGGCTGGTCAGCCTTCGATTGAGCTGGAGGTTCTGTTCCGCCGCGGTAGTGTTGAGCCGTCCTCACGTTTGGCCTCGCAGTGCGTTGCGCAGGTTCAGTGATCATATACCTGCACCAATGCCGAACTGTCAGAAAGTATGAATTGTTACTTCCCGGTCGAGAAACAGCCCTACTGTGCCGGAATATTCGCATCCCTGATCAGCTTGACGTAGCTCTGCAGGTCCGTCCGGATCAGGGCGGCAAAGTCCTCGGGCGCGCCGGTGACGATCTCGTTGCCGCCCTGCGTGACCAGCCGCTCGCGCACGTCGGGCGCGCGCAGCGCTCTCGCGATCTCGGCGTTCAGCCGCTCGACGATCGGGCGCGGCGTGCCGGCTGGCGCGAGAAAGCCCTGCCATTGCGAGATGTCGAACCCCGCGATGCCCGCCTCCTGCAGCGTCGGCACCTCCGCGAGCGCCGACGCGCGCTTGCCGCTCGAGACGGCGAAGGCGCGCAGCTTCCCCGCGCGGATCTGCGGCACCGACGTGATGACCGTGTCGAACATGATCGACAGCTGCCCGCCGAGCAGATCGGCCAGCGCCGCCGCGCTGCCTTTGTAAGGCACATGCGTGAGCCGGGTATTGGTCTTCAGGGCAAGGAGCTCGCCCGCCAGGTGGTTGCCGCCGCCAAAGCCCGTCGAGCCGTAAGTGATCGCGCCGGGCCTGGCGCGCGCCGCGGCGACGACGTCGTCGATGCCGCGCAGCGGCGAGCTCGCGAGCGCGACCAGGACGTATTGGTAGACGGTCGCCTGCGCGACCGGGACGAAATCCCTCACCGGGTCGTACGGCACTGTGGCGTACAGCACCGGGTTGACGACGATCGGGCCGCTCGCGGTGGCGAGCAG
>VBCT01000016.1:0-5831 GCA_005882235.1 Betaproteobacteria bacterium | reverse complement strand
CGGGCTTGTTCTCGACCACGAAGCCCTGCTTGAACGCCTCGCTCAGCTTCTGCCCGAGCGTGCGCGCGAAGATGTCGGCCGCGCCGCCGGCGACATACGGCACCACGACGCGGACGGGTCTGGAGGGGTACTCCTGCCCGGAGGATGCCCCGGTCAGGGCCAGCACCGCGAACACGAGGAACAGCTTCTTCATGCGGTGACTCGGTCGATCTCGATCGGGCGCTCCATCACCTCCTGCAGCCGCGGCAGATCGAGCTCGCGCTCCCAGCGGCTGATGACCAGCGTCGCCACGCCGTTGCCGACCAGATTGGTCAGCGCGCGGCATTCGCTCATGAACTTGTCGATACCCACCAGCAGCGCGAGGGACTGGATCGGGATGTCCGGCACGATGGAAAGCGTCGCCGCGAGGGTGACGAAGCCGGCGCCGGTGACCCCCGATGCTCCCTTCGAGGTCAGCATGGCGATGGCGAGCAGGGTCAGCTCCTGGCCGAGGCCGAGCTGCGTATTGGTGGCTTGCGCGAGGAACAGCGAAGCCAGCGTCATGTAGATATTGGTGCCGTCGAGATTGAAGCTGTAGCCCATCGGGATCACCAGCCCCACGACCGAGCGCGAGGCGCCGGCGCGCTCCATCTTCAGCATCATGTGCGGCAGCACCGTCTCCGACGAGCTGGTGCCGAGCACGATCAGCAGCTCGTCCCTGATGTACGCGATGAAGCGCAGGATCGAGAAGCCGGCCAGCCGCGCGATAGTGCCGAGCGCCACCAGCACGAACAGGATCGAGGTGACGTAGAACGTGAGGATCAGCTCGCCGAGGTTGATGAGCGAGCCGATGCCGTAGGCGCCCACCGTGAACGCCATCGCGCCGAGCGCGCCGATCGGCGCCGCGCGCACGATGATGCCGATCATGCGGAAGAACACCTGTCCCATGGTCTCGATCGCGGCGGCCACCTTCTCGCCGGCGGTTCCCATGCGCGCGACGGCGAACCCGGTGAGCACCGAGATGAGCAGGATCTGCAGCAGGTCGCCCCTGGCGAAGGCGTCGACGAAGGTGTTAGGGATGATGGCGAGGAGGTGATGGACGATGCCTTCCTCCTTCGCGCGCGTGACGTAGCCCGACACCGCCTTGGGGTCGAGCGTCGCCGGGTCGATGTTGAACCCGGCGCCGGGCTTCGCCACCTCGCCCACGATCAGGCCGATGGCGAGGGCCAGCGTCGAAACAACCTCGAAATACACCAGCGCCTTGACGCCGACGCGGCCGACCTTCGCCATGTCCCGCATCGAGGCGATGCCGTGCACCACGGTGCAGAAAATGACCGGGCCGATCATCATCTTGATGAGCTGGATGAACGCGTCGCCCAGCGGCTTCAGCGCTGCGCCGGCCTGCGGATGGAAGTAGCCGATGCCGACGCCGATCGCGATCGCCACCAGCACCTGCACGTACAGGATCGAATACCAGCGCCGGCGCCGCTCGGCCATGGGCCTTAGAGGCGCAACAGCCGCAAAGTGGAGGTCAACTAAACTACCGCCCCAGTGTTGAGCATCGTCATCTCCACCATCGCGTTCTTCGTTGCCAGCTATTACCTCAAGCGCTGGGCCGACGACAACGACATTCCCAAGGGGATCACGCGAAGCATCTGCATCTTCATTCTAGCGATTGCGCTGGCGTATGGGGTCGCGTGGCTAGCGGACAAGGTGGTATGAGGATTGCCTCGCTTGTCGGGTTTCTGCTCATGGTGACCGCGCTCGTCGGCCTCGTCTTCATGCACGTGCTCTTCTCCCGCTCGCCAATCGTTGTCGCGGTCCAGGTGGCCGCTGTCGCCCTCGTGGTATGGGCGCGCCTCGCCTTGGGTCGGCGCAGTTTCCATCCTGCCGCGGACGTTGCCGGCGGTGACCTCGTCACAACCGGCCCCTATCGCTTCATCCGGCATCCGATCTATACGGCCGCATGCGTGTTCTGCTGGGCGGGAGTCCTGGCCAATTTCGCGCTCATGCCGTTTGCTGCCGGGGTGCTGCTGCTGATCGGGGCAGTGATCCGCGTCTTCGCGGAGGAACGGCTTCTCATGGACCGCTACCCGGGGTATCGAAACTATGCGAAGGGCACCAAGCGGCTGGTTCCCTATTTGTTCTAGCGCCTTTATCTGTTTTACCTGCCCGGGGTAAAAGGTACTAGACTGTCTCCAAAGCACGACAGGGGCGTGTAATGGTCAGGGCATGTGTGGTTTTCGGGATTGGCGCAGTGGCGGGCGCGCTCTTCATCGTCTCTTTCATACCAGAGGCGTTCGGCGATTATCCCCTGGCGTACGCCATAGCCATGCTCGCTACCGCCGAGCAGCAGGTTGCCCACATGCTGTCGCGCAACCAGGGCATGAAGTACCGCGTGCTGATCGCCGACGATCACGCGATCATGCGCGAAGGGGTGCGCGCCCTGCTGCTGAGCGACGGCAGCATCGAAGTCGTCGCCGCCGTGGACAATGGGCGCGACGCGGTGCGCCTGGCGGTTGCGCTCAAGCCGGACCTCGCGGTGATGGAACTGACCATGCCGCAGATGGACGGTCTGAGCGCGATCCGCGAGCTGGTGCACCGCGCGGTGCCGACCCGCATCCTGGTGCTTACCAGGCACAAGACGGAAGAACACGTCCGTGCCTCCCTGAAGGCGGGGGCGTGGGGCTACGTAGTGAAAGACGCCAGCGCGGCCGAGCTCATGCTTGCCATCCACAGCGTCGCGCAGGGCAAGAAATTCGTCAGCCCCGCGGTGGCCGAGCGCGTCGTCACCGGCTACCTCAGCGCGGACACCGGGCGGGCCGGCGCCGGTTCGCCGTCCGATGTGCTCACGCCACGTGAAAGGGAGGTTCTCAAACTGATCGCTGCAGGACGGCGCAACCGTGAAATCGCCGGCTGCCTCTCCCTGAGCGTAAAGACGGTCGAGAAGCACCGCGCGAATGTCATGAAGAAGCTCGACCTGCACAACACTGCCGCCCTCACTGCCTTCGCCATCAACGACGCGACGCTTTCCGCAACTTGACCGCGCCGGGTGGCCGTCCGACCATGATGGCGCATGCGTTTTGGCCCGCTTGGACCTCTTACAGCGGCACTCCTCATTGGCTGCTCGGGCGGTTCCACCCTTGCTCCGGGTAGGGCGACGGAAGACGACGTTAGGGCGGTGATGGGGGAGCCGGTCGAGACCCGGCGACGCGCCGACGGCGAGACCGTGCTGTGGTACTGGCGCGAGATTCCCAACCGCGCCTACGGCCGCGGCAACTACGCCGCGCGCATCGCTCCGGACGGCCGGCTGATTTCCCTCGAGCAGCGCCTCAACGATGTGAATATCGCCAAGCTGCTGCCCGGCGTCTCGCGCGCCGAGGATGTGCGCGATGCACTGGGGCCGCCGCACCGCAGCTATCGCCTGCCCGGCAAAGAGGGCGAAGTATGGGAATACCAGCTCGAAGGTTTCCAGCGGCCGCTGACGCTCCACGTGCAACTCTCTTCAGATCAGGTCGTGCGCGAGGTCTTCATGCTGGAGCGCCGCGGCGTCGCTTCGCGCGACAAGCGCTGAAATAGCGGTCTCGGAGCGCCCGCAGGGCGCAATGGGGCGAACTACTAGTATTTCTGCTACAGGGTTCTACGTACCCGGCCGCGTGATCCAAATGGCCTGCTCCGAACGGTTCATGACGACCAACCTTTCACGCACGACAGGTGTCCCCACTGGTCGATGTCTAATTCCGGCGTGTTTCGCTGGATCATCGGCTCCAGTCTTCAATTCCGCTTCCTAGTCGTCGCCGCGGCGGCCGCGCTGCTCGCTTTCGGCTCGCAGCAGCTGCGCAAGATGCCGGTAGACGTGTTCCCGGAGTTTGCGCCGCCGAAGATCGAGATCCAGACCGAAGGACCGGG
Source organism: Betaproteobacteria bacterium (assembly GCA_005882235.1). Classification (GTDB taxonomy): domain Bacteria; phylum Pseudomonadota; class Gammaproteobacteria; order Burkholderiales; family SG8-39; genus VBDM01. The sequence continues at coordinate 1,943 of VBCT01000016.1, read as the reverse complement.
CATGACCTCCACCGAGGTGGAGGAGCTGATCACCATCCCCATGGAAGACTCGCTGCGCGGCGTCCCGGGCATCGACGTCATCCGCTCCTCTTCGGGCGGCGCGCTGTCGCAGGTGGTGATGCTTTTCAAGCCGGGCACCGACCTCCTGGTCGCCCGGCAGCGCGTGCAGGAGCGCATCAAAATCGCCATCGCCGAGCTGCCGCAGTCCTCCGGCATGCCGGTGATGCTGCAGCCGCTTTCATCGACCAGCCGCGTCATGAAGATCGGACTCACGTCGAAGACCTTCGACATGATGGACCTGTCGATGATCGCGTACTGGACGATCAAGTTCCGCCTGATGTCCGTCCCCGGCGTGGCGAACGTGCCGATGTGGGGCGACCGCATAAAGTCGCTGCAGGTGCAGGTCGACCCGGCGCTGATGCGCGCCCACGACGTCACGCTGGACGAAGTCATGGAGACCACCTCGAACGCCCTCGACTTCGGCCTGCTGCGGTACACCGCGGCCGCCAAGACCCGGGTCGACGGCATGCTGGACACGCCCAACCAGAGGCTCGTGATCCATTTCGATTCCCCGGTGTTCACGCCCGAGCACCTGGCCGACGTGCCGGTCGCCGTGAAGAACAAGCGGCGGACCGACCCGCCACGGCTGCGCGATGTCGCCAACGTCACCTACGACACCTGGCCCATGGTCGGCGACGCGGTCATCAACGACGGTCCCGGTCTGATGATGATCGTCGAGAAGCTGCCTTGGGCCAACACGCTCGACGTGACGCGCGGCGTGGAAAAAGTGCTGGCCGATCTGCGGCCGGGGCTTCCGGGGGTGGACATCGACTCCACCATTTTCCGCCCAGCGACCTTCATCGAGATGTCGGTCCATAACCTGGTCGTGTCGATCATCATCGGCTCGATCCTGGTCTTGCTGGTCCTCGGCGCGTTCCTCTACGAATGGCGGGTGGCGCTGATCAGTGTCATCGCAATGCCGCTGTCGCTCGTGGCGGCCGGGCTGGCGCTGTACTTCATGGGTGCCACGATCAACACCATGGTGCTGGCCGGCTTCGTGGTTGCGCTCGGCTCGGTAGTGGATGATGCCATCATCGATGTCGAAAACATCGTGCGGCGGCTGCGCGAGCAGCGCAAGGCGGGCAGCGACAAATCCACTGCGCGCATCGTCCTCGAGGCTTCGCTTGAGGTGCGTCCGGCGATCTGGCAGGCGACCCTGATCATCGCGCTGGCGGTGACGCCGGTGTTCTTCATGGGAGGGCTGGGCGGCTCGTTCTTCGAGCCCCTCGCGCTGGCATTCATCCTGGCGATGCTGGCCTCGATGGCCGTCGCGCTGACGGTCACCCCGGCGCTCTGCCTGCTGCTGCTCAACAATGCGGCCATCGAGCGCCGCGAGTCGCCTCTCGTGCCTTGGCTAAAGCGGATCTACGTTGGCCTGCTCGCGCGCGCCCTGCGGGCGCCGCGCGGCGCGCTCGGCGGCGCGGCCGTGCTGGTCGCTGCCGGCGTCGCGATCTGGCCGTTCCTTGGCCAGGGGCTGCTTCCCGCGTTCAAGGAGAGGGACTTCCTGATGCATTGGGTGCCGCCGGAAGGCACCTCGCATCCAGAAACCGTCCGGATCACGCAGGCGGCGAGCCGCGAGCTGCGCTCTGTTCCCGGTGTCCGGAACTTCGGCGCCCATATCGGCCGCGCGATCGGGGGGGACGAGCCGCACAACGTGAACTTCACCGAGAACTGGATCAGCGTCGACCCCCGGGTCGACTATGACAAGACGCACGCGAGCATCGAGTCCGTGGTCGCCGGCTACCCCGGCCTGTACCGCGATGTGCAGACGTATCTGCGGGAACGGATCAAGGAGGTTCTCACGGGCGCGGGCGAATCGATCGTGGTGCGCATTTTCGGTCCCGATCTCCATGTCCTTCGTCGCAGCGCCGAGGAGGTTCAAA
>VBCT01000356.1 GCA_005882235.1 Betaproteobacteria bacterium | reverse complement strand
ACGCGAGCACTTCTCCCCCGAGATTGTCGACCGCTCCCGCCCAGCTCGCCTTGTCGAGCGGCTTGATTTTCGAGAGATCGAGGCTTTTTCTGGACATGACTTCTCCCGCCCCGAGGTCCTTGAGATAGCCGGCTTCGTTCTCCTTGCCGGTCAGCGCCACCACCCGATAGCCCAGGCGCGAGAGGACGTCGATCGCGATCGAGCCGACGCCGCCGGTTGCGCCGCTCACGATCACCGGACCGTTGGCGGGCGCGAGGCCGTTCGCCTCCATGCGCACGATCGCGAGCGCGGCCGTGTACCCGGCCGTCCCGAGGGCCATCGCTTCGAAGAGATTCATTCCCTTCGGCATGGGGACCACCCAGTCCGCCGGGACCCGGGCGTATTCTGCGTAGCCGCCGTCGTGCGCCACGCCCAGCTCGTAGCTCGTGCAGATCACCGCGTCGCCGCGATTGAAACGCGCGTCGGTCGATTCGGTGACGGTGCCCGACAGGTCGATGCCGCCGACGCAGGGGAAGCGGCGGATGATCTTTCCGGCTCCGGTCGCGGTTGTCGAGTTCCTCGAGGGAGAGCTCCTCGAAGCGCGCAACGACCTTTTTCTCGATCTCGCGGATGCGGTAAGCCTTGAATTTCCCCATGAGCGATTATACCGGCGGGGCAGCGCGCCCCCGGCACGCCTTTCAATCGGGGGTGCGCCGGCCCTCGGCGAGATACTGGCGCGACTGCATCTCGACGAGACGGCTCGCGGTGCGGTCGAACTCGAACACCATGGCGCGCAGCTGCGCGTCGCCGGGGTCCTCCTCGATCTTGAGGAGCTTGTCCGGTGCGGTTTCCGCGGAGACGATCAGCTTGACCCGGTTGTCGTAGAACACGTCGACCATCAGCGTGAAGCGCCGCGCCTCTTCGGCGAGTTTCAACCCCATCCGCGGCACGTCAGAAACGATCACCGTGTGGAAGCGCTTGGAGAGGTCGAGGTAATCGTGCTGCGAGCGACCCCAGCCGCAGATCACCTTGAAATCGAACCAGACGACGCCGCCGGCGCGGTGGCGGTAGGGGATGACGCGCCCCTCGACGTCGAGCTCCTGGAATTCCTCCTCCACCTCGGCGATCCTCTTGAAGTTCTCCATCAGTGCGCGGTCCGCTCGTTCGCCGAGAGGCGAGTGGTAGGCCTTGACGTCCTCCAGCATGCGCTGGCGGTAGTCGACGCCGCCGTCGACGTGCAGGACGTCGAGGCGCTTCTTCAAGAGCTCGATCGTGGGCAGGAAGTTCTCGCGCTTGAGCCCGTCCTTGTACAGCTCGTCAGGGTGATAGTTCGAAGTCATGCAGCAGACCACCCCTAGGTCCATGATCCGTCCGAGCAGCCGGCCGACGATCATTGCGTCCGCGATGTCGTTGACGTGCATCTCGTCGAAGCAGATGAGGCGGTAGCGCTTGGCGATGCGCCCGGCGAGCGCCTCCAGGGGGTCTTCCTTGCCCTTGAGCTCTTCGAGCTCCCGGTGCACGTCGCGCATGAAGTGGTGGAAATGCACGCGGCGCTTGCGCACGAGCGGCAGGCACAGGTAGAAGCTGTCCATGAGAAAGCTCTTCCCGCGCCCCACGCCGCCCCAGAGGTAGACGCCGCGCGGAAGAGGCGGATGCAGCACCAGGCGCCAGAGCGCGTTGCTGCGCCGCGCCTTGTAGGCGGTCCACTCCTCGTAGAGCTGCTGCAGCCGCTCGACCGCGCGCAGCTGCGAGGAATCGCTCTTGAACCCGCG
>VBCT01000015.1 GCA_005882235.1 Betaproteobacteria bacterium | reverse complement strand
AAAGCCGTCCGTCGCCGGGTCGCCGGAGGCCACGCCCAATGGGAACGGGTAGGTCGCGAATACCGGGTTTCCCCAGAGGGATCGCGCAAAGAAGCCTCCCGTCGAAGTAAGGAGGGCCGCGGCACCGAGCGCGCGCAGTAACCCGCGCCGATTCACGGTCGCGAATTCGTCGATGTTCAAACGCGCGCAAAAGCGAGACGACATATGCACCCCCATGAGCTGATTATAGAAGGCGGACATCACCTACCCGCATCTGTGCAGGGGAAAACAACCCTGAGCGCATCCCGGGCATGAACCCTCTCATCCCGCGCATCATCTTCGCCAGGCCCCCTTTCTGCATTTTCTTCATCATCTCGCGCGTCTGCTCGAACTGGTTGAGCAGGCGATTGACCTCTTGCACCGGCACTCCGGCGCCCGCCGCGATGCGCCTTTTACGCGAGGCCTTGAGGATCTCAGGCCGCATCCGCTCTGCGGGAGTCATGGAGTTGATGATGCCTTCGACGCGGCGCAGCTGCTTTTCGTCCATCTGCGCGGACTGCGCTGCTGGGGCGAACTGCGCGGGTAATTTGTCGATCATGGAGGAGATCCCGCCCATCTTGCGCATCTGGCCGATCTGCTGCTTGAAGTCCTCCAGATCGAAACCCTTGCCCTTCTTCAGCTTCTCGGCGAATTTTTTCGCCTCGTCGACGTCGACCGTCTTTCTCGCTTCCTCGACGAGCGAGAGCACGTCGCCCATGCCGAGGATGCGCGAGGCCGTGCGCCCGGGGTGAAAAAAAGGGCGTGATTTTACGCGAGCTTGGCACTGATTGGCAAGGAAACTCGGGCTTCGCCGGAGCAATGGAGAAAAGCAAACAAAAACCCCGCGAAGGGCATCGCCCCGCGCGGGGTTGGAACGACGCCGTCGCTGCGAATGCGCAGCGACGGCGTTTCGACTACTGCGTGAAGAACACCGCGATTCCGCCGTTGGGGAATCCGACACCTCCTGCCGTGGCGGAAGGTCCGTTAGTGAACGGAGAGAAGACCAAACCGCCGCCGGTGAATACCGAGTGCGAGTTGTTGCCGCTCGGAACCCTCGCCGCCACGGTATGCGATGCGCCGTTGACCACGGTCAGCATCGGCGTCAGGACACAGGCCGCGCTTCCCCCACCGCAGGAGTTGTTGGTCGCCGTCGCGCGGCTGGTCGCGAGAAACCAGTTGCCCGATCCCACATCGTAGGTGATCTGGTCACCGCCGCCAGCCCCGGCTACCGTCGCTATGTTGGCCCCGGTGCTCTTGTTGAGGATCACGAAGTCCATGCGTTGGCCTATCGTCCCCGGCCTGCACATTGCACCGATTTCGGGGTTCGGTCCCAAGGCGATTCCCGTTGGATCACACAGCGCGGGCAGCGGGAGCACCGTGCCTGCCGTCGCTCCCATGGAGTTGCCGGTCCCGGCGAAAACTACGGCGCCTGCTCCCGTGTGGGGCGCACCCACCTTGAGCGCAACCAGGTTCGATACCGGGATTCCGTCTATCTCACCGTTCGGATTGGCTGTCGATTGGTCGTTGTTGACGAACAGCTTGTTGGTCCCCCCAGCGGCTGTGTCAAACACGCACGCCTCGAGCCCGCCCGATGCCGCGCTAGTCGAGTCGTTCATGATCAGTGTCGCGATAACAGTGGGTGTCGTCGGTGGGTTGGCCTCCGCGTTCGTCGTGTCCAGGATCGTCATGTACGGGTTCGCGGCACCGGGCGTGGAAATCGCATACAGGTGATTGACCGGATCGAAACAGCCTTCATCTGCGCGCAGCGCCGTCGGGGCGTTCGGGATGGAAATAGTCCCAATGACAGCGCCCGTGGTCTTGTTGAGAACCACCAACTTGTTCACGTCTCCGACAAACAGGGTATTTCCCACCACATCGACGCCATCCGGACCGGATTGATCGTTCTGTACAAAAAACATCGGATAGACCGTGCCTGGTGCAGATGTGCCGCTGGCATTGGCGCCACTGGTATTAGTACAAGTTGGTATTGGAACGTTGTCTGCTCGGGTCGCGTTCGGCGCACTGTACTCCGTCCCGGCGCAGCCCGCGAAAGCCCCCGCACCCGTCGGCTTGAACTGTGTGACCGCCATCCCGTTGTTTAGGTCGACGACGTCGATGGCTCTGTTGGTCCGGTCTGTAACGTAGTACTTGTTCGTAGCCGGATCGAAGGCGCCGAGGTCGAACGAGTAGGTGACCGCGCTGCTTATTCCGGGAACGCTGAGGATGTTGAAAACCATGCCCGGGCTGGTGCTTGTCGAGTTCGAACCGCAGCCCGAGAGCAGGACCAATCCCGACACTGCCGTACCGCAAACTAAATCGCGTATTTGGCTTCGTTGCATTTGCTCCTCCATTTTTCTGCAAGTTTTGATTCACCAAGCCAGCAAGTTTTGATTCACCAAGGTAATAGGACAGATGGCAGATCTGAGTGATGTGCTTTTGGGCTTCCGCCAAGCCCCAGCGTGATCTCCGCCGGTCCCCTACCGCTATTGGCGAGCGAACAGTCACTCTAGACAGCGTTCGCTGACAATCCTCTGACATTTCCTGAAACGAATGTAAGTAAACTCTTTACTGCAGCGCAATAAGAGCGAGAGACTCTGTAAGCTCGTCGAAGCGGCACGGGAACGTACGATGCCTGCCGCTACCTCATCCCCGGCATGAACCCCTTCATTCCCCGCATCATCTTCGCAAGACCACTCTTCTGCATTCGCTTCATCATCTCGCTCATCTGCTCGAACTGATTCAGTAACCGGTTGACCTCCTGCACCGGCACACCTGCGCCCGCCGCGATGCGCCTTTTACGCGAGGCCTTGAGGATCTCCGGCCGCATCCGCTCGAGAGGAGTCATGGAGTTGATGATGCCCTCGACGCGCCGCAGCTGCTTTTCGTCCATCTGCGAGGACTGCAGGCCTTGAGCGAGCTGTGCGGGCAGCTTGTCGACCAGCGCCGACATCCCGCCCATCTTGCGCATCTGGCCGATCTGCTGCCTGAAGTCCTCGAGATCGAAGCCCCTGCCCTTCTTCAGCTTCTCGGCGAATTTTTTCGCCTCGTCGACGTCGACCGTCTTTCTCGCTTCTTCGACGAGCGAGAGCACGTCGCCCATGCCGAGGATGCGCGAGGCCATGCGCTCGGGGTGAAAAAGCTCCAGGCCGTCCGGCTTCTCGCTCACGCCCGCGAACTTGATCGGCTTCCCCGTGACCTGGCGCACCGACAGCGCAGCGCCGCCGCGCGCGTCGCCGTCGAGCTTGGTGAGCACGATCCCGGTGAGCGGCAGCGCGTCGCCGAAAGCCTTCGCGACCCTGACCGAGTCCTGGCCCTGCATCGAATCGACGACGAAAAGGGTCTCCACGGGCTTCAAGCCCGCGTGCAGATCGGTGATCTCCTGCATCATGGTTACGTCGATCGCCAGGCGTCCCGCCGTGTCGACGAGCAGCACATCGTGGTAGTGCTTCCTCGCGTGATCGAGAGCGGCGAGCGCGATGGCCATCGGCTTCTGCCCGGCGTCCGAAGGAAAGAAATCGGCACCGATCTGGTCCGCGAGCGTCCTCAGCTGCTCGATCGCCGCGGGCCGGTAGACGTCGCAGGAGACGAGGAGCGGTTTCTTCCGTTCCTTCATGAGCATTTTCGCGAGCTTCGCGGCGGTGGTCGTCTTGCCCGAGCCCTGCAGGCCGGCCAGCAGAACGACCGCGGGCGGCGTCACCGCGAGATCGAGCGCGGCGCCTTCTCCGCCCATGAGCGCGGTCAGCTCGCGGTGCACCACGCCGACCAGCGCCTGGCCCGGGGTGAGGCTGCCGGCGACGCCCGTTCCCAGCGCCGCCTCGCGCACGCGCTCGATGAAGGTTTTCACCACGGGAAGCGCCACGTCCGCCTCGAGGAGCGCCATGCGCACTTCGCGCAGCGCTCCCTGGATGTTCGCCTCGGTGAGGCGCGCCTCGCCGCGGATCGTCTTCACGATCCGGGACAGGCGCTCGGTCAGGTTCTCAAGCACGGGAGGGCGTGGCGTCGGTGTAAACTGCGCGGATGCCGGCGATTTTACTCTACGCTGCCGCGTCCCTTCTCTACGCGATCCTCGCTTTTCACTTCTGGCGCACGCGCTGGCGCGGCGCGAGCGCGCCGCGGATCGAGCTTTTGGAGCGGGCGGCGATCCTCGCGCCCTTCGCGCTGCATACCTGGCTCGTCTACGACATGCTGTGGGCCCAGTCCGAGCTGCACTTCGGTTTCGGGCAGGCACTCTCGGTGATGCTGTGGCTCGCGGTGCTGATCTACTGGATCGAGAGCCGCTTCCTCGAGCTCGAGGGCATGCAGGCGCCGATCCTCGCGCTCGCCGCCGTGTGCGCGCCGCTGCCGGCGCTCTTCCCGGGGCTTGCGGGTGCGCCGTACACGCATTCGACCGAATTCCGGCTGCACCTCGCGCTCGCGATGGTCGCCTACGGCATGTTCACGATCGCGGCGCTGCACGCGCTTCTGATGACCCTGATGGAGCGGCGGCTGCACGGCGGAGCGCTGGTCGGGCCGCTCGCCGCGCTGCCGCCTCTGCTGACGATGGAAAAGCTGCTGTTCCAGATCATCTTCGCGGGATTCGTGTTCCTCACGCTGACGCTCGCCACCGGAATCGCGTTTTCGGAAACCCTTTTCGGCCGAGCGATGAAATTCGACCACAAGACGGTGTTCGCCGTGGCTTCCTGGCTAATTTTTGCGGCCCTCCTCGCCGGGCGCTATCTCTACGGCTGGCGGGGACGGATCGCGCTGCGCTGGACGCTCGTCGGTTTTATCGCGCTGCTGCTCGCCTATGTGGGCAGCCGTTTCGTGCTCGAGGTGATCCTGCGGCGCGGCCTCGTGTAAGCTATACTCCGCTCCCTTCTGTCCCTGGGCGCCCGCTTTGGACGACATTCGGTTGGCGGTGCAGTTCGTCGCGCTCGCCGTCCTGCTCGTAATCTCAGGTCTTTTCTCCATCGCCGAAACCAGCATGATGGCGGTCAACCGCTATCGGCTGAAGGCGCTCGTGCGCATGGGGAACCGGGGCGCCCAGTACGCCGCCGAGCTGCTCGCGAAGACCGACAAGCTCCTCGGGGTCATCCTGCTCGGCAACAATCTGGTGAACGCCGCCGCCGCGTCGCTCGTCACCGTCATCGGCATCGAGCTCTTCGGGGATGACAAGTACGTGATGATGGCCGCCACCCTGGTGATCACCTTCCTGATCCTCGTCTTCTCCGAGGTCACGCCCAAAGTCATCGGCGCGGCCTACGCGGAGCGCATCGCACCGCTCGCGAGCTATGTGCTCAAGCCGCTGCTCAGGATTCTCTACCCGGTCGTCTGGTTTGTGAACCTGTTCGTCGCGCCGCTGCTCTACGTGTTCCGCGTGCACTCGAAGAGCGGCGCTCATTCGCAGCGGATGACGATGGAGGAGCTGCGCCTCCTCGTGCTGGAATCCGGGCAGTTCATGCCGAAGAAGCACCAGAGCATCCTCGTCAACCTGTTCGACCTCGAAGCGATCACCGTCGAGGACGTGATGACGCCCCGCGCGCAGATCGAGGCGATCGACCTGGAGGCGTCGACCGAGACCATCCTCGCGCAGCTCACCACGGCGTACCACACGCGGCTCCCCGCCTACCGGAGCGAGCTCGGCAACCTCGCCGGCATTCTGCATCTGCGCAAGGTGATGCACCTGGTGCGCTCGGAAGAGTTCGACCGGAATGCGCTCGCCGGACTGCTGGCGCAGCCCTATTTCGTTCCGGCCGGCACGCCCGCGTTCGCGCAGCTCCAGTATTTCCAGGAAAACCGCCAGCGCATTGCGCTCGTGGTGGACGAGTACGGGGAGCTGCAGGGGCTGGTGACCCTCGAAGACATCATCGAGGAGATCATCGGCGAGTTCACCACCACTGCGCCGGTGAAATCGGAAACCTATTTCTGGGACAAGGACGGCAGCGCCCTGGTAGAGGGCTCGAGCGTGCTGCGCGACCTGAACCGCAAGCTCGGGCTTGCGCTTCCCCTCGACGGGCCGAAGACCCTGAACGGTCTCATCCTCGAGCACCTGCAGGACATTCCCGCGGCAGGGGTCGCGCTCAAGATCGCCGACGTGCCGATGGAGATCGTGCAGACCCAGGACCGGGTGATCAAGACCGTGCGGCTTTTCCGCCCGCGCCTATCCGACCTCGCGCAAGCCGCCTGAAAGAGGCCCGCGGCTTGCGCGGCGCAGGAAGTATTTCACGGTCTGCGCACCGCCTATTTACGTCTTGTCTTCAAGGCATTGCGGAAAGTACCTGAGACTTTACAAAGAGCCTCTGCCCATGCATCATCGCGGGACCGTCCGCGAGCGCCCCGGCGTCGCCCGAGGATGTCGCAGGGCTCTGCACCGGCGAATGAAGCAGGAGAAACCGCCATGGCAACCGCAGCAGCAGTCGCCAAAGTCAAAGAAGTCACCTACCTTTGGGAAGGCAAGGACAAGGCCGGCAAGGTCATCAAAGGTCAAATGCGCGCCGGCGGCCAGGCCGTGGTCCAAGTCACACTGCGCCGCCAGGGCATCGTCGTCACCAAGGTCCACAAGCAGCGCCTCGGGAGGGGCGGCAGAGTCAGCGAGAAGGACGTGAGCCTCTTTACCCGCCAGATGGCGACGATGATGAAAGCCGGCGTGCCGCTCCTTCAGTCCTTCGACATCGTCGGCAAAGGTCACGCCAACCCGGCGGTGGCGAGATTGCTGATGGGGATCAAGACCGACGTGGAGACAGGGTCCTCGCTCGCCTCGGCATTCCGAAAATACCCGCTTCACTTCGACACCCTGTACTGCAACCTGGTTGCGGCCGGCGAGCAGGCCGGGATTCTCGAAACTCTCCTGGAACGCCTGGCGACCTACAAGGAAAAAATCCTCGGCATCAAATCGAAGATCAAGTCGGCCCTGTTCTATCCGATCGCGATCATCGTGGTTGCCTTCATCATCACCGCGGTCATAATGATCTTCGTGATCCCTGCATTCAAGGAGGTGTTCACGAACTTCGGCGCCGATCTCCCCGCGCCGACCTTGTTCGTCATGGGGGTCTCGAACTTTTTCGTCAATTACTGGTACATCATCTTCCCCGCCGTCATCGGAGGCGTGTGGGGGTTTTTCGAGCTGTGGAGGCGCTCCGTGCCGGTCCAGGTGTACATGGACCGGCTGATGCTCAAGGTGCCGGTTTTCGGCGACCTGATCAAGAAATCCACCATTGCACGCTGGACCCGGACGCTCTCGATCATGTTCGCGGCCGGCGTGCCCCTGGTCGAGGCGCTCGACTCGGTCGGCGGCGCTTCGGGAAATTACGTCTACGCGGTAGCCACCAAAGAAATCCAGCGGAAGGTGAGCACCGGGACGAGCCTGACGGCCTCGATGCAGGAATCCAACGTATTTCCCAACATGGT
>VBCT01000354.1 GCA_005882235.1 Betaproteobacteria bacterium | reverse complement strand
CGACCCGTCCCTCTGCTCACGACGTTTCTCATAAAGCGTGCGGAAACCTAGGATCGAGAAGTGAGGATCGAGCATCCAGGGTTTCCGTGTGCCGGGGTCGCCCGATCCCGGATCCTCTTCCTTCCGTCATGACGCGCATCGACTTCTACTCAAACGCCGAACCCAAGCTGCAGGTCGCCTGCCGGCTCGTCGCCAAGATTATCCAGCAGCATTTGCGCGTCTTCGTTTACGCACCAGACGAAGACACCGCGCGTAGTTTCGACAAATTGCTGTGGACTTATCAAGCCATCGGATTCGTTCCTCACTGCATGGCGCATCACGCACTTTCCTCAGAAACCCCAGTCGTCATCGCATGCGAGGACGCCGCGATCGTGCATTACCAGGTCATGCTCAATTTGCACGCCGATTCGCCGCCGTCGTTCAGCCGTTTTGAACGGCTGGTCGAACTCGTAGGCGCCGGCGACGACGATCGACAGCTCGCCCGAAGCCGTTTTCGTTTCTATCGGGACCGCGGCTACGAAATCAACCATTACGACCTCTCCAAAGCCAGCGTATGAGCGATTCCGACGACCTGCTGGGAAAGGCAGATGCGTTCCTGAAGCGCTACCGTCCTTCCGGGACAGCGGCCCAGGGCGACGTTCCGGTTCTCACGGAGATCATCGCCGAACCGGCCGCGACGCCAGCACAGCCCTCATCGAGCGCGCCGGCCCAGCGTGGTTCGACCGGGAGCGAATTGCTGGAGCTGGAGCAAAGGCTCAAGCAAAGCATCCTTGACGCGATCGGCCCGCACATCGCGAAGTTCGTCGAGGAACCCTTGCGGGCACGGCTCGACGCCCACTTGCAGCGCGCCCTGACTGCCCTCAGCGCCCAAGTCAAGACCGACATCGAGACGATGATTCGCGACGCTGTCGCACGGGCAGTTGAGCTCGAAATCGCACGTGCGCGCGAACAGTCGCGGGGTACCTGACGCTATAATCCGCTGGAGCGCGTCGAAGCCGGGCTCCCGCGGGGGTGCCCGTTGGCGCGCTTTCTCTTTCGAAGTCAACTCACGTGGAACTCGCCAAAAGCTTTGACCCGCACGAGGTCGAGTCGCGCTGGTATTCTCTTTGGGAGTCGCGCGGTTATTTCCGGAATTCGTCCGATCCGCAAACACCGCCCTACTGCATCCAGCTGCCCCCGCCGAACGTCACCGGCACCCTGCATATGGGGCACGCGTTCCAGCAGACGCTCATGGACGCTCTGATCCGGTATCACCGCATGCGCGGCTTCAATGCCAATTGGGTGGTGGGCACCGACCACGCCGGTATCGCCACGCAGATCGTGGTCGAGCGCCAGCTCGAGTCCGAAGGCAAAACCCGCCATGATCTCGGCCGTGAGGGTTTCGTCAGGCGCGTGTGGGATTGGAAGCGGCAATCCGGCTCGACCATCACGCGCCAGATGCGCCGGCTCGGCACCTCGGCCAATTGGACCTTTGCCGATACCGAGGGACAGAAGGCCGGTTACTTCACCATGGACCCCCGCATGTCGCACGCCGTGATCGAAGTGTTCGTGCGGCTTCATGAGGAGGGCCTGATCTACCGCGGCAAGCGCCTCGTCAACTGGGACCCGGTGCTCGGCACGGCGGTGTCCGACCTCGAAGTGGACAGCGAGGAGGAAGACGGGAAGATCTGGGAGATACGCTATCCCCTGGAGGACGGCAGCGGCTCGGTGGTCGTCGCCACGACGCGACCGGAAACGATGCTAGGCGACGTTGCTGTTGCCGTAAACCCGAAGGACGAGCGTTATTCTGCCATTGTCGGTAAGTGCGTAAGGCTGCCGATAGTCAACCGACAAATACCGGTCATAGCGGACGATTACGTCGACCCGAAATTCGGAACCGGCTGCGTAAAGATCACACCGGCACATGATTTCAACGACTATGCCGTGGGAAAACGTCACGGCTTAATGCTAATAAATGTCTTCGATAAACAGGCGAGGCTTTTTTCGAATGCAACTGTCACTCACAAAATAGAAATCGTTGATCAATTCTCAGCTGATGAGGGCTTTGTTCCAAGCCTTTCGCAGCAACTGGAATTTGCAGAATTTGCCTCCGACGACTTGTTTTCTCTTGTTTCAAAAATTATTCCAGGAAAATATCAAGGACTGGATCGCTTTGACGCGAGGAAGCAACTTATCGTAGACCTCCGGAATGAGGGATTACTGGTTTCCGAGAAGCCCTACAAGATGCGCATACCGCGCTCGGGCCGGACTGAAGTGATCGTCGAGCCGATGCTCACGGACCAGTGGTTCGTAAGGATGGACAGTTTCGCAAAGCGAGGACTGGAAGTAGTTGCCAAAGGGCACGTGAAGTTCTTCCCTGAGCACTCGGCCACCACCTATAACCATTGGTTAGAGAACATCCAGGATTGGTGCATCTCGCGCCAACTTTGGTGGGGCCATAGAATTCCAGCATGGTATGACCATGAGGGGAACGTTTTCGTTGGTCGAGACGAAAATGAGGCCCGGGAAAAGGCCGAAAAACTTTGGAGCTCAACCCAAGAGGGTTATCTTCAACTCGAACAAGATGAGGATGTACTCGATACTTGGTTCTCATCCGCCTTAGTACCCTTCAGCTCGCTCGGCTGGCCAGAGAAGACGAAGGACCTCGACGTTTTTCTCCCCTCCTCGATTCTGGTGACAGGTTTCGACATCATCTTCTTCT
>VBCT01000014.1 GCA_005882235.1 Betaproteobacteria bacterium | reverse complement strand
GCATGGAAGTCGGGGCTGAAGGGGCTCGCGACTTATCGGCCGAACAACATCATCGGGTCGGTGCTTTCCGTGGGGCGGGAGTCCCGGCCGCAGGACTTCGTCGGCAGCGACCGCGACCGCCGCATCGAGATCAAGGCGGTGCCCGAGCCGGTGCTCGCGTCCTTGCGCTGGCCGGGCCGGCCCAAGCTCGCCGGAGGAAACCCGGCCTGGACTTACATGATCGAGCACCCGCACGGGCAGTTCGCGCTCTTCGTCGGGCACGTGGAGACCGAGACCCGCGCGCATCCCTTCGAGGCGTGGGTGAATGGGGCCGAGCAGCCGCGCGGCCTCGGGGCTGTCGCAAAGACGCTCTCGATGGACATGCGCGCGAACGACCCCGCGTGGCTGCGCCTCAAGCTCGAGACGCTCGCCAAGACCTCGGGGGACGACGCCTTCGACATGCCCTTCCCGCCGCACGGCGAAAAGCGGCGCATGCCGAGCCTGTGCTCGGCGGTCGCGCAGCTGGTGCGCTGCGCTGCCCGAGGAAAAGCACGGCCCGGTGCTCGACGCGATGTTCAGCCTGAAGGAGCCGAAGACCGGCGCCGACGGCACCATGTCGTGGACGGTGGACGTGCTCAATCCCGCCGGCCGCGACGACTTCGTGCTGGGCTTGAAGGAGATCACGCTCCCCGACGGCGTCACGCGCCCCTACTCGATGTGGCTTTCGGGCGAGTACCCGCGCTCGCTCGACGGCCTGTGCAAGATCCTGTCGCTCGACATGCGCGTCGTCGATCCGGCGTGGATAGGGATGAAATTGCGCAAGTTGTTGAACTACCCCGAACCGCTCGGCGACTTTATGGCGTTCACGCCGGGCTCGCGCAAGCAGCAGAACTGGCCCTCGACGGTGTCGTACGTCGCGCGCCTCATCATCCACCGCTACGCCATGCTCGGCATCTTGGACGAGGAAGGCTACCCGGTGCAGGCGATGGGCGTGCTCGAGCCCCCTGCGCCCGGCGCCGCGCCGAAGATGAAGGGCATGAAATGCCCCGACTGCAGCAACTTCGCGCTGATCAGGAAGGACGGCTGCGATTTCTGCAGCGCCTGCGGGTGGGTGGGGGTGTGCGGGTAAGCTCAGAGCCTATATTTTCGGCAATGCCCGCGTCGAAGGTTCTGACGTCTCTCGAAAACTCCGCAGGCGATCACTGTGTCGATATTTTCGTGCGTGCCGACGGTACATTCGGTTTCGAGGAATATCGCAGGGATCCGGAGGACGTGAACGGTTGGTTTTCGCTCCACCGTTACTCGCTTCAGGTCTTCGCTACGGCGGAAGACGCCCTTGCTCAAGCGAAATCAAGGGTGGCATGGCTGGCTTTGGATGGTGGATAGCGGTTCTCAAGGCTTCGCGGAGCCCCGACGGATGGGCATAAGATAGTCGCGGTTCCACTCCAGAGGAGGATTTCCGATGACGAACCCCGAACAGGCAGCGGTTGCGGCCTTGCTCCTGCGCCTCGCCCTGGGCGTGATGTTTCTCGCCCATGCCTGGGTGAAGGTCAAGGTATTTACGCCTTCAGGCACCGCCCAATTTTTCAAATCGCTCGGCCTCCCGGGTGAGTTTGCGTATCTGACGATGGCGGCGGAAATCGTCGGCGGCATCCTGCTCATCCTCGGCATCGAGACTCGCTGGGTGGCGTTGGCGCTGGTGCCGCTCATGCTCGGCACGATCGTGCTGGTTCACGGCAAGGCCGGCTGGCTCTTCACCAACAAGGACGGCGGCTGGGAATACCCCGCCTTCTGGGTGGTAGGCCTGCTCGCGCTGGCCTTGCTCGGGGACGGAGCGGCCGCCCTCGGGCCAAAGCTTGGTCTTTCATGAAACTCACTCTCTACTACGCCCCGATCGCCTGCTCGCTCGTTCCGCTGGTGACCCTGCACGAGTCGGGCGCGGAGTTCGACGTGAAGCCGATCTCGCTCAAGAACAAGCAGCAGCACGACGCCGAGTACCTGCGGATCAATCCCAAGGCGAAGGTGCCGGTGCTCGTGGTCGACGGCGAACCGCTCACCGAAAATGTCGCCATCCTCACCTGGCTCGCGAATGCTTTTCCCGACAAAAAGCTGTTGCCCACGGAGCCGAAGAACGCGATCAAGGCGCTGTCGCTGATGGCGTGGTGCGCGTCGGGGCTGCATCCTCCCCTCACCCGGATTTTCGACCCGGCCCGCTATTGTGGCGTCCCCGGCAGCGAAGAAAGCGTCCGTAAGCTCGCCCTCGAGGAAGTGATCAGAAACTTCAGGATCGTGGACGGCATGCTGGCCGGGAAAGAATGGATGTTCGACCACTGGACCGCGGTCGACGCCTACCTCTTCTGGGTGTGGAGGCGGTTCGGAGTGTTCAAGATCGAAATACCGCCGTTCCAGAACTACGCCGGCCACGGCGAGCGGATGATGAAGCGCGACAGCGTCAAGCGCGCGCTCGCCTTCGAGCGCGAGGTCCAGGCCCGGGCTGCGGCATAGCCTTCGAGCCTGACTTTTTCGCCCGCCTCCACGCGGAATTCTTTCGGGTCGATCTTCATTTCCGTGCCTCCGGCGGTCCGGGCCGGATGCCCGAGTTCGCGGATCCGGAGTCGGCCGCGGCGGCGATGGCCGACGCGAGCCTCGGATCGGCCACCGATCGCTGCTCGGGAGTGAATCCCGCGTAGAGTTTTTTCGCCGCCGCGACGATGTCCTCCACCGCCGTGAGGCGATCGCGCGCCACGTCGACCGCATGATCGAGGCGCTGCAGCACTTTCATCTGCATCACTTCCTTCGTCCTGCCGCGCTCGCGGGCAAGGTCGGACGCGAGCGCCTCCACGTTGCGGGCGTACGCGTCCCAAGCGGCGTGCTGGTTCGCGGTGAGCTTGAGGTCCTCCTGAAGCTCCGCGAGGATCAGCGCGAGCTGATCGACGCTCTCCTGCGGCTTCTCCTGGGCTTTGGCGGCGCGGTCCGCGCCGACACGCCCGCTCCCGCGCCTGCTCCCCATTTGCGCCGAAACGTCCGCCGTAGCGATCGCCAGCATGAGCACCGAAAAAAAGATGATTCCCTTCCGCATGGCTCGCACCTCCTTGTTGCCCCGCGCAGCTTGCGCCGGCCCTGCGCTGCAAAGGCCTTTTAGGGCAATTCCGGAAGGGGAGGTGTAATAAATTGTTGCTGCGGAGGCGCGCTAGAACCCTTTCCTCGCCTTGGCGAAGGATTCCTTCAGGACTTCGTAGCTTTTTACGAAACCGGCCTTGACCTGCTCCCACGATTCCGCGGAGCTGTGCTTGAGTCCGCCGTACCATTCGGCGAGCTCGCCGCGTTCCCGGCGCAGCGCGTTCAGCGCCGCACGGGATTTCCTCCGGGCGACCTGATCCATCTTGTCCCACTCGCTGTCCAGCTTCCTTTCCATCCGGCGGATGCGCGCGTCCACGTCATCCAGGGCCGCCTTCGCCTGTTTGAGGGCCTCGTCGCGCTGCAACACCGTGTAGTCCTTGATCGCCCGGCCGGTCTCGCCCGCCTTCTTGGAGACGTCCTTTGCCGTGGCCTTGCCGCCCGGGGTGTCGGCTGCAACGCACAACGCAGAAGCCGCGAGCAGCGCGCCAAGGGCAAGTGCCCGAGCCGAAAAAGCGAGCGTTCGAATTTCCATTCCTTTTCTCCTCGAGAATCGCGGACCTTACCGCCGGACATGCGCATGCGCCGAAAGGACTACACCGACCACCGACGGCTGTAACATTGCTCTCTGAACATTCGGGTCTAGCCTTTAAGAACTATATAGGGAGGTTTCATGGGCGTCGTCGCGTTCAAGGAAAAGTCGCAGGTTCTCGCCGAGCAATACGGCTGGCCGCTCCCCAGCGCCAAAGGCTATGTCGATGGAGAAACATTCCGCAAGCGGCACAAAACACCTCCCATACATGCCATAGTGGGAATCGACGACTATTCGGAGGGCTTCCGGGCCGGTTACTTCCATCGGCCGCTTTCCGATCGGGTGCCTTTAGGCGGACCCTCAACAGAGTCGGGCTAGAACTCCCTCCTCGCCTTAGCGAAGGATCCCCAGCAGGGCATTTCGCGCCGCGAGCCGTGCGCGGCGGGCCTAGCGCCGCCGGTACTGCGGTCGGCGCGGGGGCAACCGCACCGCCGGGGTTTCGTCCTTGTGCCGGAAGTTGATGCGCCCCTTCGTGAGATCGTAGGGCGTCAGCTCGAGGCTGACCCTGTCCCCCGCGAGAATGGTGATCCGATGCTTCCTCATCTTGCCTGAGACGTAGGCGATGACGCTATGCCCATTCTCCAGCGTGACGCGGTAGCGCGTATCAGGAAGCACCTCGTTGACGGTGCCTTCCATTTCGATCAACGCTTCTTTCGTCATACCAATCCTCCTTCCGGCTCAGGATCTTCCTGCGATCGGAGCCCGCGATTGCGGGAAACCCGAGTCAACGCGGGGCGGGCAACACCTTCCCCGCGACGGGAATCAAACGGCTTTCAGATCGACTGCGGACATCTTGCCGTTTTGCCCCCGCTCGAGCTCGTACGAGATCTTCTGGTGCTCGCTCAAGCTGCCGAGCCCTGCGCGTTCGACCGCCGACACGTGCACGAACACGTCCTTGGATTTGTCGTCGGGTTGAATGAATCCGAACCCTTTGGTGGAATTGAAAAACTTTACGGTACCGGTAGGCATGGAATCTCTCCATAGATAGCGTCGCCGCGCACAAATGCGTGCGAGGCATCAAATTATCCGTGGGAGAAACCAGAAGCGGCGCCGAAAGCATGCCGCGGACTGACCCAAATCGAATTCGACGTTGCTAATATGAGGGTTACGGGCGTCGTTGACAAGGGGATGGCGAAAATACTCCTGTCCATCCAAGCCCCGGCTCTTCGGAACGCACGGATCGGCTCGACCACCATTCACTCACGACGATCATGAAAATCTCCATCCTCGACGACTATCACGACACTCTTCGCACGCTGAACGCCTTCAGCAGGCTGGCCGGCCACGAGGTCAAGATCTGGAACGATCACGTCCAGGACACCGATGCGCTCGCCGGGCGCCTGAAGGATACCGAGGCGCTGGTGCTGATCCGTGAGCGCACCAAGATCCGCGCACCCTTGCTCGAGCGCCTGCCCAGGCTCAAGCTCATCAGCCAGCGCAGCGTCTATCCGCACATCGACGTCGATGCCTGCACGCGACTCGGCATCGTCCTGTCGTCGAACCAGCATTTCGGCATGCCGTCCTATGCGACTGCCGAGCTGACATGGGGCCTCATCATCTCCGCCATGCGTGAGATCCCTAGGCAAGCGGCTTCCCTCAAAGCCGGAAACTGGCAGACCGGCGTCGGCAGCACGCTGCGCGGAAAGACGCTGGGAATCTTCGGCTACGGCAGGATCGGCGCCGTCGTGGCGGGGTACGGAAAGGCTTTCGGCATGAAGGTGCTCGTCTGGGCGCGCGAAGCGTCGCGGCTGCGTGCGCGCGCGGACGGTTACGCCGCCGCGGCGAGCAAGGAGGCGTTCTTCGAGGAGTGCGACGTCATCTCGCTGCACATGCGCTTGATCGAGGCCACGCGCGGCATCGTGACCGCTCGCGACCTCGCCCGCATGAAGCCGACCGCCCTGATCGTCAACACCAGCCGCGCCCCGCTGATCGAGCCCGGCGCGCTCGTCGCCGCCCTCGAGGCGGGGCGCCCGGGCAAGGCGGCGGTCGATGTCTACGAGGAAGAGCCGCTGCGCGACACCGGCCATCCGCTGCTCAACATGGCCAACGCGACATGCACGCCCCACCTCGGCTACGTGACGCGCGAGGATCACGAGATCGCGTTCGCCGAGATCTTCGACCAGATCAACGCCTACGTCGCCGGCAAGGCGATCAACGTCGTGAATCCGGAAGTGCTGGGGAGCGCGCGAAAATAGTCCTCGTCAACGTCATCTACATCCGCACCACTCCGCGGGCGCTTTGGAATGCGCTCACGCTGCCCCAATTCACGCGTCAATACTACGTGGGCCTCGAGCTCAAGGCAGAGCTCAAGCGGGGCGGCCGGTTCGACTACATGCACCGGGCCGAGCTGCACGGGCGGCCCGGCGCCGGCGTGGAAGGCGTGGTGATCGAGGTGAATCCGCGAAAGAAGCTGGTGCACAGCTTCGAGCCGAAGTTCGTCGAGGACAAGCCTTCGCGCGTGACCTACGAGATCGAACCCATGGGACTGGTGTGCAAGCTCACCGTCACGCACGACCAGTTCCCCAGGGGCGGCCCTACCTTCGAGGCCGTGAAGGAAGGCTGGCCCGAGATCCTGAGCAGCCTCAAGTCCCTCCTCGAGACCGGCGAGGCGCTCGCCATCCCGCGAAATCCGTAGCGAATGCGGCGGGAGCTTCCCTTTCCCTCCGCGGCGATATACTGGCGCCTCCGGATTTCGATTCGAGGGGGTGGTCATGGAAGCGCTGAAGGATGCGAGCCATCTCTACGAGGTCGAGCGGCGGGCCACTCATGCCGAGCGCCCCGGCTTCCGGATCAACGAGATCCAGATCTCGCCGAGCCAGAGAGTGCCCTGGCACTACCACAACAATGTCCAGGACGCGTTCTACGTCCTCCATGGGAGGATCCGCATCTTCCTCCGCGATCCCAAGGAGGAAGTCCGCCTCGGACCCGGCGAGACATTCTCGGTGCGGCCGAAACGCCCGCACCTGGTGATCAACGGCGGCGACAGCTCGGCGACGTTCCTCGTGCTGCAGGGCATCGGCGAATATGATTTTGTTCCGCTGACCTGAGGCACTCCGCGATGGTTTCGAAATTCCACTAGCAGACGCCCGTCATGGACACGATCGATCGCAGCCTATCGGAGGAGCAGCGCATGATGCGCGCGAGCTGCCGCGCCTTCGTCAACGACTTCGTCGCGCCGTTCATCCGCCAGAACTGGCAGCGCGAGTGGCTGATGGACCCCGACGCGCGCCTGCCGCGCTCTATCCTCGAGCAGGCGGACAGGATCGGCATCCGCACGCTCGGCGTCCCGGAGGAGTTCGGCGGCGTGCCGCTCGATCCCGCGCACGAAGTGCAGACTTTCGCCCTCATCTCCGAGGAGATCGCGCGCGGCGACTCGGGGCTTTCCGACAAGCTAGTTCAGATCTGGAAGGTCTCGGTGCTGCTGCGCAACGTCGCGCCGCGCCACCTGCAAGAGATCTGGTTTCCGCGAATCGTGAAGGACCCCGGGTTTCTGCTCGCGCACTGCCTCACCGAGCCGCGCGGCGCCTCCGACCGCTGGCTCCCGTACAACGCGCCGGAAGCGGCGATGCAGACGCGCGCGGTGTTGAAAGGCGACGAATGGGTCATCAACGGGCGCAAGCAGTTCATCAGCAACGGCTACGACGCGAGCCTGTACGTCGTGTACGCCAACACCAAGCCGGGCGCAGGCATGCTGCAGGGCACCTCCAGCTTCCTCGTGCCCCGCGGCACGCCAGGCCTCACCATCGCGCGCTGCAACGAGACGCTCGGCGGGCGCTTCATGAACAACGGCGAGCTCGTGTTCGAGGACATGCGCCTGCCGAGGGACCACCTGCTCGTCGAGAACGACGCGCTCGCCAGGACCGGGGTCTATTTCCGTCCCGGCAAGATCATCCAGGCATCGAAGAACCTCGGCGTGGGCGTCGCCGCCTTCGAGCGCACCGCCGAGTACGTGCAGAACTACGTGCAGGGCGGGCGCATCCTGATCAAGCACCAGGCGGTCGCGCTGCGCCTGGCGGAGATGGCGACGAAGCTGCGCGCGGTGCGCGCCCTCCTTCACGAGGCCGCGCGCGCGGTGGACGAGCGCGCGCCCGACGCCGAGGAGCTGTGCAACATGGTGAAGCTGTTCGCTTCCGAGGAAGTATTCAAGGTGGCGCAGC
>VBCT01000353.1 GCA_005882235.1 Betaproteobacteria bacterium | reverse complement strand
ATGCCGCCGACGGCCGCGGCGAGGATGTTGCCGACGCCGCCGATCACGGTCGCCTGCTCGAGCGTGCGCGAGCACACCGCGACGAAGAGGCCCCAGCCGATCGCGGCGAAGCTCGTGCAGGCGGTGACCGCCGCGAGCAGATCCCAGCGCGCGGGGAGCGCGAGCGTTTCGCCGCCGAACCAGGGAACGAGCGTCCGTCCGGCGAGCAGCATCAGCGCGGCTTGAGCGAGATTGACGACGAGATACGGCCCCACCTTGCCCAGGAGCAGCATCGAGAACGGGACCCGCAGGCTCACCAGCCGCGCGAGCGTGCCCTCGCGACGCTCCACGACGAAGAGCGAAGAGATCGGCATCACGACGAAGAACATCCCGAAGATGAGCCAGGCCGGCACGTTCTGCTGCACCGAGGACGGCCGCGCGGTCTTACCGATCGTTTCGATGTTCAAGGTGGCTGCGTGTTTCAGCTCCAGCGCGTCCGCGTCGGCGGCGATTCCGGCGCGCTGCATCAGCGCCGATACGCGCAAGCCCAGCGTCACGCCGAGAACGCGCTGCCGGAAGGCGAGGAGCTGCGCCGGCGGCAATGCCGGATCGGCGAGGAGCGTGAGCTCGGGCGGCGTGCTTTTCCCGTCGAGCGGCGCGACCAGGGCGCGCTCGAAATCGCGCGGCACGACGAGGACGAGCGAAGGCGTTCCGCGGCGAACGCCGTCGCGCGCAGCGGCTTCGTCCGCCGGCGCCGGCGCGGCGCGAAAACCGTCGCCCGACAGCTTGCGCGCAAGGCGGTCGGCGAGCTTTGCTTCGGCGGCCACTACGGCGAACTCGGTCAGGCGCGCTGCGCCGCCCTTGAACACGTCGCTCAGGGCGAGCGACATCACCACGATGAACGCCGCCGGCATCAGAAACAGCACCGCGAGCCCGAGAACGTCGCGCGAAAGCGCGAGGGTCTCCTTTTCCCACAAGGCGAGCAGGCGGCGCATCAGTCCCTCAGCGACCGGTGGGTCAGCCGCATGAAGAGCTCTTCGAGGTCCGAGCCGTCCCGGATCACCTCGGAGAGCGCGCCCGAAACCAGTACGCGGCCGCGGTCGATGATCGCCACGCGGTCGCAGATCGCCTCGACTTCCTCCATGTAGTGACTGGTGTAGACGATCGTCCTGCCCGCACCGGCGAGCGAGCGGATCGACTCGAGCAGAAAGGAACGCGACTGCGGGTCGACCCCCACGGTCGGCTCGTCGAGGAGCAGGATCTCCGGTTCTCCGAGCAGGCCGATCGCGAGATTCAGCCGGCGTTTCAGGCCGCCCGAAAGCCGGCCTGCGCGACGCGCGAGCGCGCTTTCGATGCGCGCGAAAGCGGCTGCCGCAATGACGCGTTCCTTGAGCCGCGCGCCGGCCAGGCCCTGCATTGCGCCGAAAAAGCGCAGGTTCTCCGCGCAGCTCAGCATGGGGTAGAAAGCGTATTCCTGCGGTACCAGCCCCAGGCTGTGCGGCCGGCGGCGGCGCAGGGCCTCGAGCGGCTCGTCGCCGGCGCGGATGCTTCCGGTCGCCCCGCGCAATTGCCCCGCGAGGATCGAGATCAGCGTGGTCTTGCCCGCGCCGTTCGGTCCGAGCAGGCCGAAAATTCCACCCGCAGGAATCACGAGGGTGACCTCGTCCAGCACGGTTTCACCCGGGCCGGCGTAGCGAAACGACACGCCCTCGAGGTTCAGCGTGCCCATGCGCGCCGGGCACGGTGCAGGCTCT
>VBCT01000074.1 GCA_005882235.1 Betaproteobacteria bacterium | reverse complement strand
AGCTCAAATTCGAGTCCGGCGGCCACCGCGTCCAGAGAGTGCCGGCCACCGAAACCCAGGGCCGCATCCACACTTCGGCCTGCACGGTCGCCGTCCTGCCCGAGGCGAGCTCGATCGGCGACGTCGTACTGAATCCCTCGGATCTTCGCATCGACACTTACCGCGCCTCGGGCGCTGGCGGCCAACACGTCAACAAGACCGATTCCGCCGTGCGCGTCACGCATCTACCGACCGGCATCGTGGTGGAATGCCAGGACGCGCGTTCGCAGCACAAAAACAAGGAAAAGGCGCTCGCGGTGCTCGCGGCGCGCATCAAGGACAAGCAGCGCCGCGAGCAGCAGGCGAAGGAAGCCGCGACGCGCAAATCCCTGATCGGCTCGGGCGACCGTTCCGAGCGCATCCGCACCTATAATTTTCCGCAGGGAAGGGTCACCGACCACCGCATCGGTCTCACCCTCTACAAGATCAACGACATCATGGACGGCGACCTTTCCCAGCTGACTCAGGCGCTGCTCGCGGAACACCAGACCGAGCAGCTCGCCGCGTTCGCCGAAGAGCGCTGAAGGAGGGTCCGGGAGTGAACGCGGTCGAAACCGGCGCAACGACAAGCGGCTTGCTGCGCGACTGTGGGTTGCCGCGATTGGAAGCCGAGCTTCTGCTTTGCTCCGTCCTGGGTTGCGAGCGCGTCTGGCTCCTCGCCCACGCCGAAGAAGCGATCGATACGTCCAATGCGCGCTCTGCGCGCGCTCGGTTCGCACGGCGACGCGCTGGCGAACCGGTTTCCTACATCACGGGCCGGCGGGAGTTCTACGGCCTCGCCTTGCGGGTGACCCCGGAGGTCCTGATCCCCCGCCCGGAAACCGAGCGCCTGGTCGAGCTAGCGCTCGAGCGCCTTCCTCTCGTTGCGCCGGCGCGCGTGCTGGAACTCGGAACGGGCAGCGGGGCGATTGCCATCGCTCTCGCGAGCGAGCGGCCAGGGCTGGCGATCGTCGCCACGGATGTTTCCGAAGCAGCCCTCGCCCTCGCGCGGCGGAACGCATGCGAGCACGGGGCCGAAATCGACTTCGTTCTCAGCGACTGGTTCGACGCGCTCGCGCCGGGGCAAGTTGATCTGATCGTGTCCAACCCGCCGTACGTGGCGGTGGGAGACGCTCACCTGGAACGGGGCGACCTGCGCTTCGAGCCACGGGTCGCCCTGGTCGGCGGCGAGGACGGACTCGCTTGCATCCGGGAGATTGCCGCGCGTGCGCAAAACTGGCTCCGGCCGAACGGCTGGCTGCTCATGGAGCATGGCTACGACCAGGGAGATCGCTGCGTCGAGCTCCTCGGCTCGCTGGGTTACGCCGAAGTCGCCGATTTTCATGACCTCGCGGGACAACCGCGCGCGTGCGCGGGCGCTTGGCGCGGTTGACCGCGTTTAGGGCGAGCGGTACAATTCCCGACGATTTTTATCAGGTATTTGAGGGCTCAACATGGACGCGCAAGAACGCATCAAGCAGCAAGTCACCGGAAATCCCGTCGTTCTGTATATGAAGGGGACTCCTCAATTTCCGCAGTGCGGATTCTCCGCCAATGCCGTGCAGATCCTCAAGGCCTGCGGGGTGGAGCAAGTCTTTACGGTCAACGTGCTCGAGGAACCGGAAATCCGCCAAGGCATCAAGGAATACGCGAACTGGCCCACGATTCCCCAGCTCTACGTCAACGGAGAGTTCGTGGGTGGATCCGACATCATGCGCGAGATGTATCAGTCGGGCGAGTTGCAGAAGCTTTTCACCGGAGAAAAAACCACCTCTTAGTCGGAAAACCGGTCGCCTCATCGCAGTTCCGCAAGGAGGCGCTCGATCATCCGCTCGGCCTGCGCCGCGTAGCCGCCGCCGAACAGATTCGCGTGGTTGAGCACGTGGTACAGGTTGTACAGCGTCTTTCTGGTCGCGTAACCCGGAGCTAGGGGCGCCGCTCCCGTATAGGCGGAATAAAAAGCCTGCGGAAAACCGCCGAACAGCTCGGTCATGGCCAGGTCCGCTTCGCGGTCTCCCCAATAGACTGCCGGATCGAAAAGCACCGGCGCGCCGTCGGCGAGAAAGCCTGCATTTCCACTCCATAGATCGCCATGCAGGAGCGATGCAGCGGGCGCATGCTGAGAAAGCAGTCGGGGTAGTGCTTCGGCAAGTCGCTCTCCCTTTCCAACGAGATCCCTCCCGAGGCCGTTTTTCCTGGCAAGCTCGAGTTGAGGTTCGAGCCGCGCTTCGCGCCAGAAGTCGCTCCATGCAGGCGATCGCCGGTTGAGCTGCGGTGTTGTTCCAATGTAATTGTCCCGCCGCCACCCGAAGGATTCGCCGCGGATTGAATGGACGATAGCGAGCGAGTGGCCCAACGCGGCGTAATCGCCGGTTCCGCGCAGTTCCAGGTGCTCGAGCACGAGGAACGCTGCCTCGCCCGCCTGTCCTCGGCACAGCGGGGCGGGGACCCTCGCACCGGCTGCGGCCAGCGCCGCGAGACCGTCAGCCTCGGCGGCGAAACTGTCGAGTGCCGAGCGGTCGTTTGTCTTGGCGAAGTATCTGCGACCGCCGCCCTCGAGTATGAAACAGCGGTGGATGCAACCTCCCGCGACGGGCGTCGTGCGCTCGATGCGGAACGAGGCCGCCACGCCTGAAATGGATGTCTGCAGCGCGGCGAGAAGCTCTCCCGATAGGCCTCCCATCACTGCGGGATCACGGTGCCGGGGCGGTCTTCAGCAATTTGCGCGCGCGCTTGATCGCGACTCGCACCTGCGCGGGCGCGGTGCCTCCGATGTGCGCGCGGCTCGCGACCGAGCCCTCGGGCGTGAGGACGCGGTAGACGTCTTTTTCCACTTTGGAAGAGAAACGGCGCATCTCCGCGAGCGGCAACTGCTCCAGGCCCAGCCCCGATTTCTCTGCGAAGCGCACCGCCCGCGCCACCACTTCGTGGGCGTCGCGAAACGCGAGCCCCTTTCTTACCAGGTAGTCGGCGAAGTCCGTCGCCGTGGAGAAGCCTTCATGCGCCGCGGTTCGCATCGCAGCCGTATTGACCTGGATGCCGACGATCAATTCGGCGAAAACGGC
Source organism: Betaproteobacteria bacterium (assembly GCA_005882235.1). Classification (GTDB taxonomy): domain Bacteria; phylum Pseudomonadota; class Gammaproteobacteria; order Burkholderiales; family SG8-39; genus VBDM01. Next base: position 4,071 of record VBCT01000074.1, on the reverse strand, counting down.
GAGGGTATCGCGCAGGGTATCCACCGCGTCGAACAGCGGCTCCTTGTCCTCCTGATTGTCCTTGTTGTAAGCAAGAACTTGTCCCTTCATCAGGGTGAGCAGCGCGACGAGATCGCCCGCGACCCTCCCGGTCTTGCCGCGCGCGAGCTCGGGAACGTCGGGATTCTTCTTCTGGGGCATGATCGACGAGCCGGTGCAAAAACGATCCGGCAGGGCGACGAAACCGAAGCGCGGGTTGCTCCAGAGGATCAGCTCCTCGGAAAAGCGCGAGAGATGGACCATCGCAAGCGCCGCACAGGCGCAAAACTCTATCGCGAAGTCGCGATCGGAAACGGCGTCCAGGGAGTTTTCGCTCACCGCATCGAACCCCAGCTCGCGCGCGACCTTCGCGCGGTCGATCGGAAAGGAGGTTCCGGCGAGCGCCGCGGCCCCGAGCGGGAGGCAGTTCACGCGCCGCCGGCAGTCGGCAAGGCGCGAGCGGTCGCGCTCGAGCATCTCGAAATACGCGAGCAGGTGATGCCCGAAAGTCACCGGTTGAGCGACCTGCAGGTGGGTGAAACCCGGCATCACGGTGGCGGCATGTTTTTCGGCCTGATCGAGGAGCCCCTGTTGCAGCTTTCGCAGGAGCCCCCTGATCTCGTCGATCGCCTCGCGCAGCCACAGGCGCAGGTCGGTGGTGACCTGATCGTTGCGCGAGCGGGCGGTGTGCAGGCGCTTTCCTGCCTCCCCGACGAGAGCGATCAGCCGCCGCTCGATGTTGACGTGGACGTCCTCGGCCGCGAGCGACCAGCGAAACCGTCCCGTTTCGATTTCGCCCGAGATCCTGGAAAGACCGCGCTCGATCGCCTTGAGGTCCGGCGCGGTCAGGATCCTGGCGGCGCGCAGCATGCGCGCGTGTGCCAGCGACGCCCGGATGTCGTGGGGCGCGAGGCGCCAGTCAAAACGGACCGACGCCGTGTAGCGCTTGACGAGCTCGGATACCGGTTCGGCGAACCGCCCGGACCAAAGTTTCTTGCCGGGCTTGGGCTTCGCTGCCATGGTTGCCTGTAAAATGCACCGAAGTCGTGAAGCGCGCGGTTCATCGCCGCAAGCGTCGACTTTTGCGTCCGCACAAAAGTGCAAAGTATACGGCAAAACGACCTGCCCGACGCCCTGCCGGACTTCCGAAATCTGGGCGTGATATCGCGCATTCTGCTTTCCGTCAATGCGCTCGCCCTGCTTTTCGCCTTGGCGCGCGCCCGGGAGATCGGCGAGTTCGCCGCAAAAGTCACCGAGATCGCAGGGTCCCTCGAACCGATATTGCTCGTCGTGGTGATCTTGCTTTACGCGGGGTCCACCCTGCTCGAGCGGCTCGCGTACGTTCATGGGCTGCTTGCGGTCCTTGCGATCGTGCTTGCGGTAACCGCGGCGCTCTTCCCGTTCCAAACTTTGCTCGGAGGAAGCGGCGAGTGGCGCGAATTCGCGTGGAGCCTCGGCCACGCTGCGCTGGGGACGGGCGCGATCGCTTGGTATTTTCACCTTCGTAACCGGGCATTTTCGCCGGCGATTTCCGAAGCGCGGCTGCAGGCCCTTCAGGCTCGCATCCGGCCGCACTTCCTCTTCAACACTCTGAACGCTGTGCTTTCGCTGATCCGTAAGGATCCCAAGCGCGCCGAGGGCGCTCTGGAGGATCTGGCGGAGCTGTTCCGCACCGTCATGATCGACAACCGTCAGCTGATCGCTTTAGGAGACGAGCTCTCGTTGTGCCGTCAATATCTCAACCTGGAGCAGCTGCGCTTGGGTGAGCGTCTCCGGGTCGATTGGCGATTGGATCCGGCCATCGAGGAGGCTCTGGTACCGCCGATGCTCCTGCAGCCCCTGGTGGAAAACGCCGTCTACCACGGAATCGAACCGGGAATCGCGCCCGGTGTGATCGAGGTGCGCATCGAGCGCCGGGACGACCGCCTCTGGCTGCACTTGGCCAATCCCTACCACGAGGACTATCAGCACCGCCAGGGAAATCACATGGCGCTTGCCAACATCCGCGAGCGCCTGCAGCTGCATTTCGACGTCGAGGCAAGCCTGGACACGCGCATCGCCGACGGCCGCTACGAGATCGGTATCGCGATGCCCTATCGCACCAGCCCATGACCCCGCTCCGAGTGGTCATCATCGACGACGAAGAACCGGCCCGCAACCGCCTGCGTGAGCTTCTGGAGGACTGCCGCGGAGAACTGCCGCATTCCATCGCGGGCGAAGCGGCGAACGGCATGGAGGGCCTGCAAATCGTCGCCGCGGCGGAAGCCGAGGTCGTCCTCGTCGACATCCACATGCCTGAAATGAGCGGCATCGAATTTGCAAGGCATCTGCAGGTCCTGGAGCGGCCGCCCGCCGTGATTTTCGTCACTGCGCACGATCGGTACGCGGTCGAGGCGTTCGAGGTCAACGCCGTGGACTACCTCACCAAGCCGGTTCGCGCGGTGCGCCTTCTCAGCGCTTTGAAGAAGGCCGCAAACGGCGCACGGTTGGCGCGCGGCGTGCTCGAGAGCATCGATCCGGCTCCGCGGCGCTTCCTCAGCGTTGCCGAGCGCGGGCGCATGACTCTGGTCCGGATCTCGGACGTGATTTACTTGAGAGCCGAGCTCAAATACGTCACCGTGCGGACCCGCACCGGCGAGCACTTGGTCGAGGAGTCGCTTACACAGCTCGAGCAGGAATTCAGCGGCGTGTTCGTGCGGATTCATCGTAATTGTCTGGTGGCGCGGCGATGGATACGCGGTGTCGAGCGCGGCGCCGAGAGCGAAGGCGAAATCGGATGGTCGGTGGTCCTGGAGGGGCTCGACGAAAGGCTGCCGGTGAGCCGTAGGCAATGGGCGCAGGTCAAGGCGCTGGTGAGCTAGGAACAAGAGGTGAGTCGAGGTCCCGAACGAATCGTCATTGCGTCGCGCAGGAGCCGGCTCGCGATGTGGCAGTCCGAGCACGTCGCAGGCGAGCTCAAACGCCTTTATCCGCAATGCGAGGTGAGTATCCTCGGAATCACGACGCGAGGCGACCAGATCGTCGACCGGCCGCTCGCCCAGATCGGCGGCAAGGGCCTTTTCGTCAAGGAACTCGAGGCCGCGCTCGAGGCCGGGCGGGCCGATCTCGCCGTGCACTCTGCGAAAGACGTTCCGATGCGCCTTCCCGAGGGCTTTTGCCTCGCGGCGATCACCGCGAGAGAAGACCCGCGCGACTGCCTCGTGTCGAACGTGAGCGCGAGCCTCGAAGCGTTGCCTCCGGGAAGCATCCTCGGAACGTCCAGCCTGCGCCGCGAGGCGCAGTTGCGCGAGCGCTATCCGGACCTGCAGGTGAAACCACTGCGCGGCAATCTCGACACGCGGCTCGCGAAGCTCGATCGGGGAGAGTGCCAGGCAGTCGTGCTCGCCGCAGCGGGGCTCAAGCGCCTCGGTCTCGCGGCGCGAATCCGAGCGATGCTCGAGCCCGACCAGTGTCTGCCCGCGCCGGGGCAGGGGGCGCTCGTGATCGAGTGCCGGGAAGACCGGGGCGAACTGCGGCGGCGACTGGCTCCGCTCGGGGATTCCGACACTTCGGCCTGCGTGCGCGCCGAGCGTGCGCTGAGCCGCGCCTTGTCGGGCGATTGCCAGCTGCCGCTCGCGGCATACGCCGTGACGAACGGGGGGGAGATGCGCCTGCGGGGCCTCGTGGCGATGCCCGACGGCAGCAAGGTGGTGCGCGCGGAATTGAGCGGCCCGATCGCGGCGCCGGAAAAACTGGGTGAGACGCTCGCGGCGAAGCTACGGGCCCTCGGCGCAGACGCCATTCTCGCCTCTTTGTCATGAGCGAAGGACCGCTCGCGGGCCGCGGTATCGTGGTCACTCGCCCGCGCGAGCACGCTTTGGCGCTAGCCGAGCGGATCCGCGCGGCAGGCGCGGACCCGATTCTCTTTCCCACCATCGAGATCCTGCCCCCGGAAAATGCAGCGACGCTCTCGAGTCTGATCGCGCGCCTGGACGGATTCCAGCTCGCGATTTTCGTCAGCCCGAGCGCAGCGATGCGGGGGCACGCGATGGTAATCGCGAGCCGGAGCTGGCC
>VBCT01000355.1 GCA_005882235.1 Betaproteobacteria bacterium | reverse complement strand
TCGTGCTCGGCGAAGAGAACATCACCTCGCTCCGGCCCGACGCCCGCGTGAAGCGCGGTCTGGCGCGCACCTTCCAGATCAACACACTGTTTCCGCGGCTCACTGCACTCGAGTCCGTCGCGCTTGCAGTGCTTGAGCGCGAAAGCCACACGGAAACCTGGTGGAAGCCGCTCCCCGCGTACCGCGGCGCCATCGACGAGGCGCACGCGATTCTGCATTCGCTGAACCTGGAAAAAGCCTCTTACCGGCCGACCCGCGAGCTCGCCTACGGCCAGCAGCGGCTGCTCGAGATCGCGCTCGCGCTCGCCACGCGCCCGCGCGTTCTGCTGCTCGACGAGCCGGCGGCCGGCGTGCCGAAGGACGAGAGCGCGGAGCTGTTCGCGGCGATCTCGGGCCTTTCAGAGGATCTCACTATCCTCTTCATCGAGCACGACATGGACGTCGTGTTCCGCTTCGCGAGCCGCATCATCGTCATGGTGAGCGGCCGCATCCTCGCGCAGGGCGCTCCGCAGGAGATCGGCGCCGACCCGCAGGTGCGCGAGGTCTACCTGGGCAAAGGCCGCCATGGCTGAGCCGCTCCTCGCGCTGCGCGGCGTGCGTTCCGGCTACGGCGACGCGGTCGTGCTCGACGATGTCTCGCTCGAGCTGCCGGAGCACGGCAGCCTCGCCGTCCTTGGACGAAACGGCGTCGGCAAGACGACGCTGCTCCTCACCGTCCTCGGGTATACCCGCCTGCAACGGGGAAAGATATTCTGGCGCGGCAAGGACATCACCTCGCTCGCCCCGCATCGCCGCGCGCGCCTGGGACTCGGCTGGGTCGCGCAGGAACGCGAGATCTTCCCCTCTCTCACCGTAGAGGAGAACCTGAGCGTCGCAGCGCGGCCCGGGCGCTGGAACCTCGCCGCCGTCTACGCGCTCTTCCCGCGCCTCGCCGAGCGCGGCGTCAACATGGGCAACCAGCTCTCGGGCGGCGAGCAGCAGATGCTGGCGATCGCCCGGGCGCTGATGACCAACCCGGAGCTGCTCCTCCTCGACGAGCCGCTCGAGGGCCTCGCGCCGATCATCGTCGAAGAGCTGGTCGTCTCACTGAGGAAAATGATCGAAGACCAGGGCACCGCGGCGATCCTGGTCGAGCAGCACATCGAGATCGCCCTCTCGCACACCGCGGACGCGCTGGTCCTCGAGCGCGGCCGCATCGTTCACCGCGCGCCCTCGTCGGAATTCGCCCGCGACGCGGCGAAGCTGGAGCGCTTCGTCGGCTTGAGAATTTCCTGACGCGCGCATTATCGAATCATCCCGCCGTCATTGCAGATCAACGACTTATCCCCGCGGATGCCATAGGGAGGAGCAGTGAAGATCCAGATCGCACGATTCTCGCCACACCAGAACGCCAAGGTTTTCGCGGTTCTCATGGCAATAGGATCGCTAGTCTTCGTCGTACCCATGTTCGTCGCGTTTCAGTTCATGCCATCGGGAGTCGATGCCCATGGCAATCCAGTCAATCCACCATCTGCGGCCTTCGCGTTGCTTTTCCCATTTATATATCTGGTTATGGGCTATGTCATGGTTGTAGTCGGGTGCTGGATGTACAACGTCATGGTCCGGTTCCTAGGTGGGTTCGAGTATGAGACTCGCGACCAATGAGGTATAACCTGGGTCCGAACCCTGATGCGCCCCAGGCTCTGGAGTGTGCATTGGGCGGTTTGCTCGCGCGCCGGTTGGCTCTTCGTTAGACGTCATCTATGAGTAGCCTCTCGAAGTGGCGGAATGTCGTCTTCTACGCGCTCGCGGCGCTGCTCGCCCCTCTCGCCTTTCCTTTGCTCGCCGCGGATCCACCCAAGTGCAGGCTCGTTCGGATCGACGACTGGCCGGTGCAACTGATACGCGGCCTGCCTGTTATCGAAGGCTCGATTAACGGCAAGAAAATCGGGGTGCTCCTCGATACGGGCGCTGATGCCAGCCTAATCACGAGCGCGACCGCCGAAAGGCTCGAGCTATCCACGTGGGGCAGGGGGGGCGAATACATGACCGGCGTCGGCGGTGAGTCCCGCGTGCGCGAGACGCGGATAAGCGAGCTGCGCATCGGGGAAGCGGTCCGCAAGCGCATGAGCGTGCGGGTGAGCGGCGAGCGTCCCATCGCGGGCGTGGACTTCATCCTCGGTGATGACTTCTTCAAGCAACTCGACATCGAATTCGACTATGCCAAGGGCGTCGTCCGTCTGTTCAAGTTTCCTGGCCTATTGGGATTCCAACGCACTGGAATTGCCAATGGCGGGCGACAACAGGATCGTGGTGCCCATCAAGGTCAATGGGCGAGCGGCGCACGCGATCGTGGACAGTGGCGCGTCGAGTTCCGTCGTGGCCCTTTCTTTCGCGGAGAAGCTGGGCATTACGCCGGAGACGGCGGGCGTGGTGCCATCGGGCTGCGCCTCCGGAATCGGCGCCGAGATCGTGCGTTCCTGGGTGGCGAGGTTCGACAGCTTGGACATTGCCGGTCAGACCGTACGCGATCCCCGACTGCACGTCGCGGAGCTGACCGACGCGCCTTACGAGGTAATCCTCGGCACGGACTTCCTGCGGACGCATCGTATGCTCGTGTCTCGGACCCAGAGCAAGGTTTACTTCTCGTACATCGGCGGACTGATATTTCCGG
>VBCT01000073.1 GCA_005882235.1 Betaproteobacteria bacterium | reverse complement strand
TTGATCGCGCCGTTGATGAGCTTCTCGCCGCGGCCGAGAAAATCGTTCAACAGCTGCTCGCGTTCGGCGTCGCGGATCCTCTGGAGGATGACCTGTTTCGCGGTCTGTGCCCCGATGCGGCCGAAATCGATCGGCTCGAGGGCCTCCTCGATATAGTCTCCGAGCTGGATGTCGGGGTATTGCTTCTGCGCCTCCGAGAACGCGATCTGCTGCGGCGCATTCTCCACCGCTTCATCGGACACCACCTGCCAACGGCGGAAGGACTCGAAGTCCCCGGTATTGCGGTCGATCGCGACGCGCACGTCCACGTCCTCGTTGAAGCGCTTCTTCGTCGCGGAAGCGATCGCCATCTCCAGCGCGCCGAACACCACGTCCTTGTGGACGTTCTTCTCCCGTGCGAGCGCGTCCGCCTGCAGCAGCAGTTCGCGGCTCATATATCCCTCGGGCATCACGGCTTGGGCACCAGGCGCGCGCGGTCGAGGTCGGCGAGGTCGAACGCGAGCCGGCCGCTGTCGTAGTCGAATTCGACCCGGTCGCCTTCCACGGCGCGCACCGTGCCGACGAAATTCCTGCGGCCGTTGACCGGACGGCGCAGGCGCACCTGGGCCTCATGACCGGCAAAGCGGGCGAAATCCGCCGCTTTTTTCAGCCTGCGGTCCAGGCCCGGGGAGGAAACCTCCAGCCGGTGGTACTCGATCCCCTCGACTTCGAACACCCGCTGCAGCTGCCGGCTCACGGATTCGCAGTCGGCAAGGGTGATCCCCGCCCGCTGCGGTTCAAGTTCATGTATCTTCTCAATAAACACGCGTAACATCCTACCGTTGTTGATATATTCGAAGTCGGCAAGCCCGTACCCCAGCCCGACTACGGTGCGCTCAAGCAAGGACTCAAGCGGGCTCACGACCACGCGCAACCCTCAGGCATAAATAAAAAATGGGCTCGAAAGCCCATCTCAAAGACGGGGAAAGTATAGCAAGAAACTTCACCCGGAACAACGCAGAGGGGCTCGCGCAGGAGCCTGCAACAGCCACGCGGCCTCTCTGGGCTCGAGTTCACGCCATTGGCCGCGACGCAGATGGGGCGGCAACCGGATGGGCCCGAAGCGCACGCGCATCAGGCGGCTCACGGTGATTCCAAGGGACTCGAACATTCGCCTGACCTCGCGGTTGCGCCCTTCGCGCAGCACGACCTGATACCAGCGGTTCGATCCGCTGCCTCCGCCCGGGGAGATGCTGTCGAACCTGGCCGGGCCGTCTTCGAGAACGATCCCTTGAGCGAGTCTGCGGAGTTGCTCGCGCGTGAGCTCGCCCCGCACCCGCACCGCGTACTCGCGCTCGATCTCGTTGCTCGGATGCATGAGCCGGTTGGCGAGCTCGCCCGAGTCGGTGAAGAGCAGCAGGCCGCCCGTATTGAAGTCCAGCCGGCCGATCGCGATCCAGTGACTGCCCCGCATTCTCGGCAGATGGTCGAACACGGTCGGTCTGCCCGACGGATCGCGCGTCGTGACGAGCTCCCCGGCCGGCTTGTGGTAGATCAGCAGGCGCGGCGCGCGCTCTTCGAACCGCAGCGAGACGGGGCGCCCGTCGAGAACGACGCGATCGCGCGACCCCACCCGCTGCCCCAAAGCGGCGCGCGCGCCGTTGACCACGAGCCTGCCGGAAGCGATCGCAGCTTCCATATCGCGGCGCGAACCCAGCCCGGAGCGCGCAAGAACCTTGTGAAGTTTCTCGGCGGGCGCCGCGGGCCTAGACCGCGCTGGGTTGCGCGGCCGCTGACTCGTCGGGCGCGGCCTGCGAATCGGGCTCGGACTGCGGAGCGGGCGCGGACTGCGAATCGAGCGGCGGGGTCGGTGTGAGGTCAAGCGTTTTGGCGATGTCTTCAAGAGGCGGCAATTCCTGCAATGAGCGCAGGCCCAGGTCATCGAGGAAAGTCTTGGTGGTCGCGTACAGAGCCGGGCGGCCCGGCACCTCCTTGTGTCCGATCACTTCCACCCAGCCGCGCGCTTCCAGGCGCCCTATCACCTCGGCTGAAACGGTGACGCCGCGTACCTCCTCGATGTCGCCGCGCGTCACCGGCTGTCTATAGGCGACGATCGCAAGCGTCTCGAGCACGGCACGCGAGTAGCGGGGCGCTTTTTCGGGATGAATGCGCTCGAGGAATTTCTGGTACGAGGCGCGCGTCTGGAAGCGCCAGCCGCTCGCGGTCGCCGCGAGCTCGACACCGCGGTCCTTCCATGCCTCGCGCAGCTCCTCGAGGAGCCTGCGGATCGTGTCCGCGCCGATCTCCTCGTCGAACATTTTGCGCAGCTCCGAGATCGGAAGGGGTTCCTGCGCGGCGAGCAGCGCCGCCTCGAGCACGATCTTAACTTCACTCGGACTGAGCATGAGCCAGCTTCACGTAGATGGGCGCGAAGGATTCAGACTGCGTCACCTCGACCAGATTTTCCCTGGCGAGCTCGAGCACCGCGAGAAAATTGACGATGAGCACCGGCACGCCGCGCCCCGGTTCGAACAGCTCGGCGAACTCGGCGAAGCCGCCATTGCGGAGCCTGCGCAGGATAAGGCTCATGTGCTCGCGCACCGAAAGCTCCTCGCGGGTGACACGGTGGTGCTGCATCATTTTCGCACGCACGAGGAGGGCGCGCCATGCTTCCTGAAGGTCCACGACGTTCACCTGCGGCAGGCGCTGCGCGAGAGTCTGTTCGATCCAGACCTCCACTGGGAAGAAGTCCCGTCCGAGCTGGGGCAGCGCGTCGAGCCTCTGGCCGGCGAGCTTCATCTTCTCGTACTCGAGCAGGCGCCGGACGAGTTCGGCGCGCGGGTCCTCGTCTTCCGCGCCCGGCATCGTCTGGCGTGGAAGGAGCATGCGCGATTTGATTTCCATCAACATCGCCGCCATGACCAGGTATTCGGCGGCGAGCTCAAGATTCTTCGTACGCATCACCTCGACGTACTCCATGTACTGCTCGGTGAGCCGCGCCATGGGGATGTCGAGGATGTCTAGGTTCGCCCGGCGGATGAGGTAGAGCAGCAGGTCGAGCGGCCCCTCGAAGGTATCGAGGAAGACTTCGAGCGCATCGGGCGGGATGTACAGATCCTGCGGCAGCTCGGTAAACGGTTCGCCGCGCACTTTGGCTACGAGCGCATTCGGCGCGCTGGCTACGAGCGCACTCGGCGCGCCGGCGGCCGGTGTCGGGACGGCGGGCTGTGCCGGCTCGCTCACGTGTACGCGAGCCCCATCGCTCCGCGCACCTCGCGCATGGTCTCGCGCGCGAGCTTGCGCGCCTTTTCGCACCCGTCCGCGACGATGTTGCGAACCAGGGTCGGATCGTCGAGATACTTCTGCGCACGCTCCCGCATGGGGCCTTGCTCCGCGAGCACCGCATCGATCACCGGCTGCTTGCATTCGAGGCAACCGATGCCCGCGGTGCGGCAGCCCTGGTTCGCCCACTGGCGGGTCTTCTCATCGCTGTAGACGAGATGGAACTGCCAGACCGGGCACTTGTCGGGATCGCCCGGATCGCTGCGCTTCACCCGAGCCGGGTCGGTCGGCATGGTGCGGATCTTCTTCCTGACCGATTCCGCGTCCTCGCGGAGTGAAATCGTGTTGTCGTAGGACTTCGACATCTTCTGGCCGTCGATGCCGGGAAGTTTCGAGGACTCGGTGAGCAGGGCCTCGGGCTCGACCAGAATCAGGCGTCCCCCTCCTTCGAGGTAACCGAACAGGCGCTCGCGATCGGCGACCGAGAGGTTGCCCTGCCTTTCCAGGAGCGCGCGCGCCGTCGCGAGCGCCTCGGCGTCGCCGTGTTCCTGGTACTGGGTGCGCAGATCCATCACCACCTTGGCCTTGCGGCCGCCCAGTTTCTTCGCGGCGGCCTTGGCCTTGTCCTCGAATCCGGGCTCGCGGCCGTAGACATGGTTGAAGCGTCGTGCGACCTCGCGCATCATCTCGACGTGCGGGACTTGGTCCTCGCCGACCGGAACGTACTTTGCGCGGTACGCGAGCACGTCGGCCGCTTGCAAGAGCGGGTAGCCGAGAAAACCGTAGGTGGAAAGGTCGCGGTCGATGAGCTTTTCCTGCTGGTCCTTGTAGCTCGGTACTCGCTCGAGCCAGCTGAGCGGCGTGATCATCGAAAGGAGCGTGTGCAGCTCGGCGTGCTCCGGGATGCGCGACTGGATGAACAGGGTAGCCTGCGCCGGGTCGATGCCGGCCGCGAGCCAATCGATCACCATGTCCCAGACGCTCTCTTCGATCACCTCCGGCGTTTCATAGTGCGTGGTGAGCGCGTGCCAGTCGGCGACGAAGTAGAGGCACGGATACTCGCTCTGCAGCTTCACCCAGTTCTTGAGTGCGCCGTGGAAATGTCCCAGGTGCATCGCGCCGGTGGGGCGCATGCCGGAGACCACGCGTTCTTCGTACATTAGATTGGATGCAGTTGAAAGATCGTCGCGATAACCGATTTTGACGCAACCATGACCGGATCGAGGAACATCCCAAGAACGTTGTATCCGTATGAGCTGATGACCACGAGTCCCAGGAGGATCGGCAGCCCGAATGGTTCGAGTCTCGAGAATCTGCCCGCGACAGGACCGGGCAGCAGGGAAACGACGACCCGACCTCCGTCGAGAGGGAGAATCGGCAAGAGATTGAGCGCCATGAAAACGAGATTCACCTCGACGCCTGCAATCGGCACCTGAAGCAGGAAATCGCTTTGCCTGAGCCCCGACAGTGCTCCTATCTTCAAAGCGGCAGCCCACACTAGAGCCATCACCAGATTTGCCGCCGGGCCGGCAAGAGCCACCCAGAGCATGTCTCGCTTGGGACGCCGCAGGGCATGAAAATTGACCGGCACCGGCTTCGCCCATCCGAACATGATTCTTCCGCCGGTTGCGAACAACGTGACCAACGGCAGAAAGATGGTGCCGACCAGATCGATGTGACGCGCCGGATTGAGGCTGATGCGTCCGAGCGCGAAGGCCGTCGTATCTCCGAAGTGGCGAGCGACGTAGCCGTGAGCGGCTTCATGCAAAGTGATCGCGAAGATGACCGGCACGGCGAAAACCGCGATCATCTTAGTGATCTCATTGAATTCCATGGTCGGCCCGCTCGCTCCAACGCGTCATTTTATCAGAGCCGTTCTGGTGCCCTGCGCGTCCTACCAGTCATGCCAGATGGGTTTCAGATCGTCGGGCAGCTGCGGCAGCGCGCCGAGATCGGCCCTGCTCTCCCCCTTGCCGTGGTAATCGGAGCCGCGCGAGGCGGTGAGGCCGAATTCACGCGCGATGCGCGCGAATTCGAAATATTGCTCGGGCGAATGGCTTCCGGTCACGACCTCGATTCCGGCGCCCCCGGAGTCCTTGAACTCCGCAAGGAACGCGCGCAACTCGGGCTTCGAAAACTGGTAGCGACCCGGGTGCGCAACGACGGCGATTCCGCCGCTTGCGCGGATCCAGCTCACGACGTCCCCGAGAGAGGCCCACTGGTGCGGGACGAAGCCGGGTTTGCCTTTCACGAGGTAGCGCTGGAACACGCTCTTTACGTCCGGCGCGCGCCCGCTTTTCACCAGGTGGCGCGCGAAATGCGAGCGGCTGATGAGGCTGGGGTTCTCGGCGTAGGTCTTCGCCCCTGCGAGGCTGTCGGGAATGCCTGCCGCGGCGAGCGCTTCGCCCATTTTCTCCGCCCGCGTCGCGCGGCCTTCCCGGATCGACTCGAGGCCGGAGCGCAGGACCGGGTCTTCGGGGTCGATCTGCAGCCCGACGATGTGAACGGCGGTCCCTTCCCAGGTCACCGAAATCTCGACGCCGTCGACGAAGCGAACGCCTTCCGACTCGGCTTTTGCGCGCGCCTCGGCGAGCCCCGACACTCCGTCGTGATCAGTCAACGCGAGAATCTCGACGCCGTTCGCCGCGGCCCGCGCGACGAGCGCTTCCGGCTTGAGCAAGCCGTCGGAAGCGGTCGAGTGACAATGCAGATCGATATTCAATGAGGCATCTTACCCGAGAAACTCCTCGATCACCGCCGCGAGCCGCTCGGGCTGATCGTGATGCAGCATATGACCGGCGTCGGAGATCACGCGCTCGGTCAATTGCCGGAAGCAGGCCTTGCGCGCGGCGAGATCGGCGCTCGAGAGCCTCAGCATCTCGGGCGCTTTCGATTCGGCGCCGACCACCCACAGCACGGGCGCGGCGACCTTGCGCCAGCACGCTTCGGTCTCCTCGACCCGGTAGAGAACCGGATTGACGAGCTTGTGCGCGGGATCGCTCGCGAGCTCGACGCGGCCGTCGGGCTTCGATCTCCCCCAGTGCCGCGCGAGGAACGCGGCCTTCTCGCCGCTCAGGCGGGAATTGTTGCCGCGCAGGCGCTCGGCGAGCGCTTCGAAGTTTTCGTAATCGCGGAACGCGGGCTTTTCGGCGAGCTCGGCCAGCCAGCGCGCGTAGCGCTCGGGCGCCTTCTCGGCACGCGTACCGGTGAGCCCAAGACCCTCCAGGTTGACGAGCTTGGCCACGCGCTCGGGGCGGATGCCGGCGTACATCGCGGCGACGTTGCCGCCCATGCTGTGGCCG
>VBCT01000072.1 GCA_005882235.1 Betaproteobacteria bacterium | reverse complement strand
TCGCCAGGATCTTCGGCCTCCGCCACGATCAGGTGCCGGCGACTTTCGACGGTTTTTACCCGCTCGTCCATCCGGAGGACCGGGAGCGCACGGCGAAGATAGCGAACGAGGCGCTGCGGAGCGGCACCGACTACGAAAACCAATTTCGCATCGTGCGCCCGGACGGGGTCGTCCGGACGGTGCACAACCAGGCACGCGTGGACCGCGACGACTCGGGCAGGCCGGTGCGCGTGATCGGCGTCTGCCAGGACATCACCGAGAGGAAGCTGGCCGAAGAGCAGGTGCGCGCGAGCCAGGAGCGGTTCCGCATGATGGTGGAGAACGTGCGCGACTACGCCATCTACATCCTGGACATGAACGGCTACGTCACCAGCTGGAACCTCGGAGCCGAGCGCATCGAGGGCTATCGCGCCGAAGAGATCATAGGCAAGCATTACTCCTGCTTTTTCCCGCCCGATCACGTCGCCCGGGGTGATCCCGGAATGCAGCTCCAGTTCGCCTCGATCCAGGGGCGGTACGAAAGCGAGGGTTGGCGCGTGCGCAAGAACGGGTCGCAGTTCTGGGCCCACGTCATCGTCACGCCCCTGCTCGATGAGACCGGAAAATCGCGCGGCTTCTCCGAGATCACTCACGACGTCACCGAGCGCAAGCGCGCCGAGGAAGACCTCCACAGCTACGCCGACCGCCTGAAAGTCACTTCCCGGCGCCTGGTCGAGGTCCAGGAGGCCGAGCGCAGGCTCCTTGCAAGAGAATTGCACGACCGGGTAGGGCAAAATCTCACCGCGCTCGGCATAAACTTGAGCATCGTCGCGAGCGGCCTGCCCGCGGGGTCGAAGCCCGAGCTCGCCGGACGGCTCGAGGAGTGCAGCGCGCTCGTCGAAGGCACGGTCGACGCCATGCGCAACGTCATGGCGGAACTCCGGCCCCATGCGCTCGACGACTACGGGCTTCCGGCCGCTCTGCGCTCGCTCGCCACGGGCTTCTCGCGCAGAACGGGCATTCAAGTCGCTTTCGAGGGGGATGCTCCGGCGGCCGATCTGCCCAAGCCGGTGGACCTCGCCATGTTCCGGATCGCCCAGGAGGCGCTCAACAACGTCGCCAAGCATTCGAACGCGAAACGCGTCGAAATCGCGATCCGGCGCGCCAACGGCTTGGCGACCCTGTCGGTCCGCGACAACGGCATCGGCTTCGATCCGAAGCGGATCGACAGATCCAACCGCGAAGCCGGCTGGGGACTGCTGATCATGAGGGAGCGGGCCGAGGCCGTCGGGGCCCAGTTCTCGCTGAAGGCCGGTCTCCGTTCGGGCGTGCAGGTGCTCGTGGAGTACCACGTCCAGAGCGGGGGTGTGAAATGACGGTTACGGTGCTGCTTGCCGACGATCACGCGGTCGTCCGGGACGGTCTTCGGGCCCTGCTCGAAGTGGGCGACCTGCAGGTGGTTGCCGTTGCGGGCAACGGCCGCGAGGCGGTCGCCGAGGCGCTGCGCCTGCGCCCGGACATCGTCATCATGGACATCGCCATGCCGGAGCTCGACGGCGTGGAGGCGACGCGGCGCATCGTCGAGAAATGTCCGGAGACGCGCGTGCTGATCCTCTCCATGTATCTGAGCGCGGAGCACATCTACCGCGCCCTGCAGGCGGGAGCGCAGGGCTACGTGCTGAAGGAATCCGCGGGCGAGGAAGTGGTGGAGGCGATCCGCGCGCTGCGCGCGGGCAAGCGCTACCTGAGCCACCGGATCACCGAGACGGTGATCGACGACTACCTTCGCGAAGGCGCGAACGTCAGCCCGCTCGACAGCCTTTCCTTGCGCGAGAGGGACGTGCTGCAGCTGGTCGTCGAGGGGCGCACCAATGCCGCGATCGCGCAGGCCCTTTCGCTGTCGCCCAAGACCGTGGAAACCTACCGCGCGCGCATCATGAAGAAGCTCAAGGTCCGCGATACCGTCGAGCTCGTGAAGTTCTCGATGAGGCACGGACTAATCAGCTGATTCGTTTCATTTATCGGGTTTTCCCGACACGATGTGTCGGGATTCCCCGATGGACGCAGCGCAGCCGTCTGCTTAGGCTCGAATCGTCGAAGCAGCGATAGGGGCCGGGAGGGTGGTCTGCACTGAAATTTCAAGCACTTGCTCGACGCCGGCGAGAGTGCGCTGGCGGCGCGCCCTCGTCTTCAACGCCTTCCTCGTTTCGGCGGCCGCCGGCGCGCAGCCCATGCGCGTGGCGGACATCGCGGATCTCAGCATCGAAGAGCTGAGCAACATCCAGATCACCTCGGTGTCGCGGCACGCCGAGCGGCTCTCGGATGCTCCCGCAGCGATTTTCGTGATCACCGGCGAGGACATCCGCCGCTCGGGCGCGACCCGCCTTTCAGAGGCGCTGAGGCTCGCGCCCAACCTCGAGGTCGCGCGCTCGAGCGCGAGCTCGTACGCGATCAGCGCACGCGGTTTCAACAACACCATCGCCAACAAGCTGCTGGTCTTGATCGACGGCCGCACCGTCTACACGCCGCTTTTCTCCGGCGTCTTCTGGGATGCGCAGGACGTGATGCTGGAAGACGTCGAGCGCATCGAGGTGATCAGCGGCCCCGGAGCGACCTTGTGGGGCGCAAACGCCGTCAACGGGGTGATCAACGTGATCACGCGGCGCGCCTCCGACACGCAGGGGGCATTCGCGTACGGGCGCGCGGGCGACCTCGAACGGGGTTACGGCGCGCGCTACGGCGGCGCGATAGGCTCGTCCGGGGCGTACCGCGTCTACGGCAGGTTCTTCGACGTCTTCGACACGTCCAGAGCCAACGGCGCCACCGCGAGCGACGGCTGGAGCAAGGGGCAGGTCGGCTTTCGCACCGACTGGGGGACTGCGGCGAACGGATTCACTCTGCAGGGCGACGCCTACCGGGGCTCGCTCGACCAGGCGATCGGCGACGATACGAGCATCTCCGGGAACAACCTGCTCGGCCGCTGGAACCGCGACCTCGCCGGCTGGGGGCAGCTGCAGGTTCAATCCTATTTCGAGCACACCGAGCGCGACATCCCGGGAACGTTCGCCGAGCGCCTGAACATCTTCGACGTCGAATTCCAGCACGGCCTGCGGGCGATCGGCGCGCACCGGCTGACGTGGGGCGGCGGCTACCGCTACGGAGACGACCGCGTCAGCAACAGCGCCTTTCTCGCGTTCCTGCCCGCCAATCGCGGCCTGCGCTGGGCAAACGTGTTTGCGCAGGACGAGATCGCGCTGGAGGAGAACCTGCGTCTCACGCTCGGGGCCAAGTTCGAGAACAACTACTACACCGGCACCGAGCCCCTGCCGTCGGCGAGGCTCGCCTGGAAATTCCAACCGCAGCGCCTCGTCTGGGGCGCGGTATCGCGTGCCCTGCGCGCGCCTTCGCGCATCGATCGCGATTTTTTCGTGACTGCCGGTCCCACGCAGCTCGCGGGCGGTCCGGATTTCGTGTCCGAGGTGGTCAAGGTGTTCGAGGTCGGCTATCGGGACCAGCCTTTGCCGCAGGCAACGTATTCGATTTCCGCGTTCCATAACATCTACGCCAAGCTGCGCAGCGTTGAACCCGTTTCCGCAACCACTTCCGTTCTCGGCAACAAGATGGAAGGTACCGGCAACGGACTCGAAGCCTGGGGCAGCTATCAGGCGGCGAGAAACTGGCGCTTGAGCGCAGGAGCGTTCTTCCTGAGGCAGCACCTCAACCCCAAACCGGACAGCGGCGACCCCAACGTGGCCGCCGCGGGCAACGATCCGAAACGTCAGTTCATGCTGCGCTCGTCGCTCGATCTCCCCGACAGCACGGAGCTCGACATTCGAATCCGATATGTCAGCGAATTGCCCAATCCGAGGGTTCCGGCCTATACCGCCTTCGATATGCGTATCGCATGGCGGCTGCAGCCCGGGCTCGAGCTTTCGGTCGTCGGGCAGAACCTCCTCGATTCCGGCCACGTGGAATTCGGGAACCCCGCCACGGCCAGCGAAATGGCGCGCGGCGGGTATGTGAAGCTCAAATGGACGCACTGAGCAGACGATCGCGATGGAAATTCGCCGGGCCCGATCGGCCGCGGGTGGCGGGCTTGCTGCGCGCCTGCGCTCTTTCCATCGGGATCGCGGCAGGGCTCGCGGGCGCTCGCCCGGCGCAAGCCGACGCGCAGGCGGACGAGTATCGCGTCAAGGCGGCGTTCCTCTACAAGTTCGGCAGCTACATCGAGTGGCCGAGCGGGAGCTTCGCTCGCGCTGACAGCCCGGTCACGATCGGCGTGATGGGCGCCGATACGCTCGCCGACGAGCTCGCGCAGATCGTCGCCGGCCGCAACGTGAACGGCCGGCCGGTGCGCGTGCGCAAGCTCCGGCCGGGCGACCCGATCGCGGGCCTGCACGTCCTCTTCGTCGGCCGGGCCGACGGCGGCCGCCTGGCCGAAATCCTGGCCGCGGCCAGAGGTCAGGCCTTGCTCACGGTCACCGAGTCGGAAGAAGGGCTCGAGCTCGGCAGCATGATCAATTTCGTCGTCGTCGAGGACAAGGTCCGTTTCGACATTGCGCCTCCCCCCTCCGAGCCGAACAGCCTGAAAATCAGCGCGCGCCTGCTCGGAGTCGCGCGCAAAGTCGTGTCGAAATCGTCGTGAAGCTGCCCTCTCCGCGCTCATTGCGGCAAAAGCTGCTCGGGATGGTGCTCGTCACCACGCTGGTGGCTCTGATCGTCGCTCTGGCCGCAGTGATCGGTTACGACTTGAGCGCCTACCACCGCATCCTGGTGTCGGACATGACCACTCAGGCTGAGCTGCTCGGGCGCACGATCGCTCCGGCGCTGGCGTTCGACGATGCCAGGGTGGCGAAGGAAAATCTGAGCCTGCTCCGGTTCCGGCCGCTCGTGAGCTCCGCCGCCGTCTACAACGCGCGCGGGGCGCTCTTCGCGACCTATGCGCGAGCCGACGACCCGCGCGCGTTTCCCAAGCTGCCCGGGCCCGACAGCGCCCGCGTCGACGCGAGGGACCTGGTTGTGTTCAAGCGCATCGTGAGCGACGGGGAAATCCTCGGGACGGTGTACTTGCGCGCCGACTACGAGCTTTTCGACCGGGTCTACGATTACCTCGGGATCGCGGCCGTCGTTCTCTTCGCCGCGATGCTGGTCGCGCTGCTCATGTCCTCGTGGATACAGAACATCGTGACGCGTCCGATCCTGGCGATCGCCCAGGTCGCCCGCGAGGTGGTCGGGCAGCGCGACTATTCGCGCCGCGCAGTGAAGATGAGCGCCGACGAGGTGGGAACGCTGGTCGACTCGTTCAACGACATGCTGACGGAGATCGATCGGCGCACGCGGGAGCTGGAGGCGTCCAACGCGAAGCTCGCGCAGGAGGCCGAGGAGCGCAGCCGCGCCGAACGGGAGATCCTGCGCCTCAACACGGAGCTCGAGGAGAGGGTGCGCGAACGCACCGCGCAGCTGGAGACGGCGAACCGGGAGCTCGAGTCATTCTCCTATTCGGTGTCCCACGACCTGCGCGCGCCGTTGCGCGCGATCGACGGGTTCGGCCAGGCGCTGCTCGACGATTTTCCCGAGAACCTTCCGGACGAAGCCAAGCGCTACCTGTCGCGAATACGCTCTTCGACGCAGCACATGGCCCAGCTGATCGAGGATCTGCTCAAGCTCGCCCGCGTGTCGCGCGGGCCGCTCGAGCGCCGCACGGTGGACCTGGGCCAGGTCGCGCAACAGGTGGTGGGCGAGCTGCAGCAACGCGAGCCCGGCCGCGCGGTGGAAGTCTCGGTCTGGGACGGGATGCTTGCCGAAGCTGACCCGCATCTGCTGCGGGCCGCCTTCGAGAATCTCATCGGGAACGCGTGGAAGTTCACCGCGAAGTCGGCCAAGCCCCGCATCGAAATCGGCGCCCTGAAGGATCGCGGGCGCACGACCTTTTTTGTCCGCGACAACGGAGCGGGCTTCGACATGGCCTATGCCGACAAGCTTTTCGGCGCGTTCCAGCGCCTGCATTCCGCAACCGAATATGCCGGCACCGGAATCGGGCTCGCGACCGTGCAGCGCATCGTGCACCGCCATGGCGGGCGCATCTGGGCCGAAGGGGAAGTCGGCAAGGGAGCCGTCTTCTTCTTCACGCTGGCGCTCGCCGCGGAGGAGGCCGCCGACGAAGGGGCGGTCGGGAAGAAGGCCCATGGATAAGACTTCGATCCGGGTGCTGTTCGTCGAGGACTCGGAAGTCGACGTCGAGCTCGCGCTGCGCTCGCTCGAGCAGGGCGGGTTCGAGGTCTCATGGGAGCGAGTCGACCTCGAAGAGGATCTGAAGCGCGCCCTCGGCTCGTCGAAACCGCAGGCGATCCTTTCCGATTTCTCGATGCCGCGCTTCGACGGGGTCGACGCGCTGCGCCTGGCGAAGGAGCTCGCTCCCCACGTTCCGTTCATCTTCCTGTCGGGCACGATCGGCGAGGAGCGGGCGATCGAGGCGATGCGGCTCGGCGCGACCGACTATGTACTGAAGAACAACATGCGGCGGCTCGGCACGGTCGTCAGACGCGCCCTGTCGGAGGTGGGCGAACGCGAGCGCATCCGCGTCGCGGAGGAGGAGCGCGCGCGCCTGGTGCAGATCCTCGAGGCGACCAGCGACTACGTCTGCATGACCGACCCGGCGGGAGCGATCACCTATCTGAACGCCGCCGGGCGCAAATTGATCGGCGCGCCGGATTCCCAAGGCGTGGGCAAGTCGGCGGGTGAGATCTATCCCGCGTGGGCGCGCGAGCTGATCGAGCGCGAAGGGACGCCGGTTGCCTCGAGCACGGGCGCGTGGACCGGCGAAACGGCGATCCTGGGCGCAGACGGGACGGAGATCCCCGTCTCGCAGGTGATCATCGCGCACCGGGGACCCGGCGGGGAGATACGCTTCTTCTCGACGATCGCGCGCGACATACGCGAGCGAAAGGCCTACGAGGCGCGCCTGCAGTATCTGGCGAACTACGATCCGCTGACCGGCCTGCCGAATCGCGATCTGCTCGGCGACCGCACCTTGCAGGCGGTCGCGCACGCCCGGCGCGCGAGCCGGCCGGCGGCGCTGCTGGTCCTGAACCTGGATCGCTTCAAGCTGGTCAACGAGAGCTACAGCCACGGCGCCGGCGACACGCTGCTGCGA
>VBCT01000071.1 GCA_005882235.1 Betaproteobacteria bacterium | reverse complement strand
GACGTCGGTGCGCACCGCGATCGCCTCGAAACCCTGGCGCCTCAAGTCCACGGCGGCGGCTTCGGCGGCGACCGCGTCGATTTCGGCGATCACGACCTTCGCGCCTTCTCTCGCCATGCCGAGCGCGTACGCCTTGCCGATTCCGTGGCCGCCGCCCGTGATGATCGCCACCTTTCCCGCCAAACGACCCGCCATGCCTCGCTCCTCTTTCGGGCGCACGCTCAATGCGTCGCTTTTCGGCTCATATAGTGCCGCGCGATCTCCGCCCCGGTCGCGCGCCACACGCCTTCGCGCCGCAGGATATGCTCGAGCGCCGCGTCGAGCGCGCCGATGCGGTGGGGCACGCCGCTCAGATACGGATGCAGGGCGATCGCCATGACGCGGCCCGACTCGGCGCCTTCTTCGTAGAGAACGTCGAATTGCCGGACGATCATGTCGCGGAATTCCTCGGCAGTGCGGTTGCGCTTCTCGAACGCCGGCTTGTCGTTGATCTCGGTGCTGTAGGGCACGGACACGAGCCGCCGTCCGCTCTCGAGCCGCATCATGTAAGGCTGGTCGTCGTTCACCCAGTCACAGACGTACTCGCAGCCTTCGGCGGCGAGGAATTCGAGCGTGTCCCAGGTTTCCTGGAGCCCCGAGCCCAGCCAGCCGACCGGCCGCGAGCCGGTCGCTTTCGCGATCGTGTCGAGCGCGCTGCGGATGGTTCTGCTCTCGCGTCCTGACCGCAGCTCGTTCAAGCGCCGCGTGTTGCTCTCGTTGTGCCCCATGAACTCCCATTTGCGCGCCTTGCATTCCTCGATGATCTCGGGATGCTGCACGCAGAGATCGCTGTTCAGCGCGACCGTGCCGCGCACGCCGTAACGGTCGAGCACTTTCATCAGGCGAAAAACGCCGACCCGGTTGCCGTAATCGCGCGCGGCCCACGCCGGCACGTCGGGCGGCTTCACGCCGGAGCCGCCCGCGCCCATGCTCTCGGAAAGCGAGAAGAACTCGATGTTCGGGATCACCCAGAGCGCGACGCGGGCGCCGCCCGGCCATTCGAGCCGCGGCCGGCGATGGATGGGCGAGTAGGGGAACGGCCCATAGGTACGCGCCTTCATCGCGACCTCATCGCAGCTTCGCCCGCATCCCTTCCAGGTGGGCGACGACCTCGTCCACGTGCAGCACGTCGGCGTACTTGTGATGCATGTCGAAGAGGTTCACCTTGTGCGAGATCGGACTGCGGTCGAAGCAGCATTCCTCGACGAGCGTCACGTGGAATCCGTGAGAATACGCATCGACCGCGGACGCGCGCACGCAGCCCGAGGTGCTCTCGCCGCACACGATGACGCTCTTCACGCCGAGCTGCGTGAGGTGAGCGGCGAGCGGCGTGCCGTAGAACGCGCTCGCGCGCACCTTCGTGATCACCACGTCCTGCGGCTGCGGCTTGAACTCGGGACGGATCGCGTAGAGCTCCCGGTCGACGTGCACGCCCTGCCGCCGGGTCGCGCGCACGTTCCTCGGCTGGCTCTGCGGCCGAGTGTCGCCGGTCGAATAGAAGACGGGCAGGCCGGCCGCGCGCGCCGCGGCGAACAGGCGCTTCGTCGGCGCGATCGCCGCCCAGGCGTATTCGCCGCACGAGTTGGGGTAGCTCTTCATCACCTGCGCCACGGGCTTCGCGCCGCCCTGGTAGACGAGCTCGTACAGGTCGATCGCGACGAGGGCGGGCGAGGGACCGACGCCGACCTCGCGCCTGTAGTTCGAGTAGAGCTCGATCACGTCGGGCGGCATGATGTCCTTCCAGCAGTGATCCTCGAAGGGATCGTCCTGACGGCGGGGTTCGGTGACTCTGGTCGCTGCTTTCTGCATGGTCAATCCGCCCTGATGTTGGCTTCGCGCACGATCCTCGTCCAGCGCTCGAAGTCCGACCGGATGAGATCGTGCAGCTCCTCCGGCGTTCCGCCCGCGGGCGTCATTCCCTGCTTCAACATGAGCTCGGCCACCGCCGGCTCCTTCAGGAGCGTTGCGACGTCGGCGTAGAGTTTCGCGCGGATCTCGCGCGGCGTGCCTTTCGGCACGAGCATCGCGAACCAGGTGCCGACGTTGAAGTCCTTCACGCCCGACTCGATGAAGCTCGGGACTCCGGGCGTGCGCGCGGCGCGCTTTGCGGCCCCGGCCGCGAGGATGCGGATGCGCCCGCCTTCGGCGAGCGGCAGCGCCACGCCCACCGAGGCGAACATGAGACTGACCTGCCCGCCGACCAGGTCTGTGACCGCGGCGGCATTGTTCTTGTAGGGCACGTGCACGAGGTCGATGCCCATGGCGGACTTGAATACTTCCATCATGAGGTGCGCGGGCAGGCCGCTGCCCGGGGAGGCATAGTAGATCTTGCCGGGATTGGCGCGCGCCGTGACCACGAGCGCGTCGACGGATTTCGCAGGGAAGGATGGCGAGGCCATCAGCGCATAGTCGCCGCGCGCGAGCAGGATCACCGGATCGAGGTCGTTCACCGGGTCGTACGCGTTCCGTCGCACGCTCGCCGCCGAAGCGAAGTTGTCGGCCATGATGAGCAGCGTGTAGCCGTCTGCGGGCGCGGCCACCACCGCCTGCACACCGATGATGCCGCTTGCTCCGGCGCGGTTGTCGACCAGGAACGGCACCTTCCAGCCCTCGGAAAGCCGCGGGCCGAGGTTTCTCGCGATCAGGTCGGCGCTGCTGCCGGGCGTGTAAGGCACGATCGCCCTGACCATGCGGCTCGGGTACTGCGTTTGCGCAGCCGCGGCCAATGCAAGCCATCCGGAAAGAAACAGGGACACCGCACGTGCAACCGGGGTCATGCCGCTGCGCATCTTGGCTCCTTGGCGCAATCAGTATGCCATGCTCCACGTCGATTTCGCTCGACCGTCCCTTCGCGAAAGGCGGCGGGCGAGAGTAGACTTCGCCGCAGGAGGAAACGTCATGAACCGGGGATTCGGATCCTTTGTCGCGGTTCTTTTCGCGCTGCACGCCGCGCCCGCGCAGGCCGAGGAAACCTGGCCCTCCCGGCCGGTGAAGTTCATCGTGCCCTCGTCGCCGGGCGGGGGCACCGACCTGTATGCGCGCGAGCTCGGCCAGGCGCTCTCCGAGTCGCTCAAGCAGCAATTCATCGTCGACAACCGGCCGGGCGCGAGTGGGAACATCGGCGCCGAAGCGGCCGCGAAATCCGCGCCCGACGGCTATACTTTCCTCGTCTCGGCGAATCCCGCGATCGCAGTCAACCCGAGCTTGTACAGGAATCTCGCCTACAACGCGGAACGCGACCTCGTGCCGGTGGCGCGTGGCGTCGTCGCGCCCCTGGTGATCTGCGTTCATCCTTCGGTGCCCGCCAGGACGCTCGCGGACCTCATCGCGCTCGGCAAGCGCGAGCCGGGCAAACTTTCGTTCGGCTCCGCGGGAACGGGAAGCCCGACGTTTCTCGGAATCCGCATGCTCGAGGAGGTCTCGGGGGCGCAGTTCCTGCACGTTCCCTTCAAGGGGATGGGCCCGGTGATGCCGGCCTTGCTGGGCGGCCAGGTGAATTTCGCCTTCCCCGACGCCGCGATCGCGATCCCGCACGTCAAGGCGGGAAAGCTCCGGGCGCTCGCGATCATAGCGCGCACCCCCCAGCTTCCCGACGTGCCGACGCTCGCCGAGGCCGGATTTCCGGGCCTGGAGATCTACAGCTCCTTCAGCGTGGTCGCGCCGGCGGGGACGCCCCCCGCGATCGTGCAGCGCATGAGCGCAGAGATCGCGCGCGCGATGAAATCGCCGGGGCTCGCGGGAAAGCTCGAGCACCATACCTTGATCCCGGTGTTCGATACGCCGGAGCAGTTCGCTGCGCACCTCAGGAAGGAAAAAGCGGCGTGGGCCGCTGTGATACGCCGCAACGCCATCGTTCCGGACTAGGGAACGAGGGGCGGCCATGAGCTGGAAGCGATGCGGCCTGCTGCCGCTCCTGGTGGCGACGATAGGACTCCAGCTCGTCCCCGCACGGGCTCAGACCTATCCCTCGCGCCCGGTGCGCGTCATGGTCGGCTTCGCCCCCGGCGGGCCGAACGACATCATCGCGCGCGCCTACGGCGCGCGTCTCGCCGAGACCTTCGGCCAGCCCTTCGTCGTCGAGAACCGCACCGGCGCCGGAGGCAATCTCGCCGCCGAAGCGGTGGCGCGCGCCGCGCCCGACGGCTACACGCTCACGCTCGGCTCGACCGGCCCCAGCGCCGTCAATCCCGCGCTCTACGCGAAGCTCCCCTTCGACCTGGTGCGCGACCTCGACATGGTGAGCCTCGTCGCCACCGGCAACAGCGCGCTCGCCGTGCACCCGAGCGTCCCCGCGGCAAACGTGAACGAGCTTGTCGCTCTCGCGAAGGCGCAGCCCGGCAAGTTCACCTACGCCTCCTCGGGCAACGGCTCCTCGCTGCACCTCGCGGCCGAGCTCTTCAAGCAGATGACAGGCGTGGATCTCGTGCACGTGCCCTACAAGGGCGCGGCGCCGGCGATGACCGACCTCGTGTCGGGCCAGGTGCACATGAGTTTCGCGCCGGTCGCGAACGTGGTGCCGTTCGCCAAGGCCGGGAAACTGAGGCTGCTCGCGCTCACCGGCGCGAAGCACTCGGCGTTCGCCCCCGGAACGCCCACCCTGGCGGAGAGCGGATTGCCCGGATTCGACGTGTGGACCTGGTACGCGATCCTCGTCACTGCGGGAACAGCGGAGGACGTCGTCAACCGCCTTCACGCCGCGCTCGTGAGAATCGCGCAGAACCCTCAGCTCAAGGAGCAGCTCGCGAACATCGGCATCGACGCGGAGGCGAGCGCCTCGCCCGCCCAAGCTCGCGCCTACCGCGCGGCCGAAGTCGAGAAATGGGGGAGGCTCGTGCGCGCGATCGGAGTGAAAGCGGAGTAGGATTTCACCTGGGTTTCGTCAAAAACATCTCCCGGGAGGCGCCCATGCGCTTGGGAACACATTCGCTCGTCGCGACGGTGGTTTTGAGCGTCGCGCTCGCCGCCTATTCCACCGGCGCCGCCGCGCAAGCCGCGCTCGCCGGCAAAGTCAGCTCCGCCGAAGAAGGCGCGATGGAGGGCGTGCTCGTCAGCGCGAAGAGGGCGGGCGCTACCGTCACGATCACCGTCGTGAGTGACGCGCAGGGGCGCTACGGCTTCCCGTCCGGGAAGCTCGAGCCCGGCCGTTACTCGATTCGCATCCGCGCCGTCGGCTACGACCTCGAGGGACCGGGCGCCGTGGACATCACGGCGCAGCCCGCCACGCTCGACCTCAAGCTCAAGAGGACCTCCGACCTCGCCGCGCAGCTCTCCAACGGCGAATGGATGGCGAGCGTCCCAGGCACCGACCAGCAGAAGGGGCTGCTCCTCAACTGCGTCGGCTGCCACTCGCTCGAGCGCGTCATGCGCTCGGGGCACGACGCCGACGCCTTCACGAAGACGGTCCTGCCGCGCATGCAGGGCTACGTGAACCAGAGCATTCCGCAGCATCCGCAGCTGCGCAAAGCCGAGCGCCTGATGGAGGAGCGCGGCGACCAGCGCGTGCAGGTGTACCGCTCGACCGCCGAGTACCTCGCCACGATCAACCGCGGCCCCGCGCAGAAGTGGAGCTACGAGCTGAAGGCGCTCCCGCGCCCGAGCGGCCGCGCGACGCGCGTGGTCTACACCGAATACGACCTGCCGCGCGAGACGATCTCGCCGCACGACGTCATCGTCGACAAAGAGGGCGTCGCCTGGTATTCGAGCTTCGGCGAGCAGAACCTCGGCCGGCTCGATCCGAAGACGGGCAAGGTCACGGAATTCCCCATCGACGTGCACAAACCCGGATTCCCGACGGGGCTGCTCGGCCTGCGCGCCGACCGCGCGGGGAACCTGTGGCTCGGCAACATGTACCAGGCGACGATCGTCAAGTTCGACCCCAAGACGACGAAATTCACCACCTGGAAGCTGCCGCCCGAGCAGAACATCGACGCCGCGCAGGTCAACATGGTGAGCCCGCAGGCGATGCACGTCGACGGCAAGGTGTGGACGCAGAACAACGGCTTCGCCGGTGTGCATCGCCTGGACGTCGCGACGGGGAAGGTCGAGACCTGGGAACCGTTCAAGAGCGCGCCCAAAGGCGAGCCGCACAACATCTACGACGTGATCCCGGACTCGCGGAACAACGCCTGGTTCACCGACTTCCGCTGGCGGCATATCGGCCGCATCGACGCGAAGAGTGGCGAGGTGAAGATGCTCGAGATACCGGCCACGGCCAAGGTCGTCGCGCCGCGCCGAGGCATGATGGACGCGCAGGACCGGCTCTGGTTCGCGCAGTACCGCGGCGACAAGATCTCGATGCTCGACACGAAGACCGGGCAGTTCCGCGACTGGGCGGTGGGCCCGCGCTGGTCGTCACCCTACGACGTGATGATCGACAAGAACGACGAGGCGTGGACGGGCTCGATGATCACCGACCAGGTGACGCGGGTCGATACCAAGACGGGACAATCAGTCGACTATCTGCTTCCGCGCACGACCAACATCCGGCGCGTGTACGTGGACAACTCGACGACGCCCGTGACCTTCTGGGTCGGCAGCAACCACGGCGCGGCTATCGTCAAGCTCGAGCCGCTCGACTAGACGCGGCCCGAGGCTCGCACGCTAGTGCCCCAGCCCCGGCAAGCTCGGCAGGGTTGGAGCCGGTCCCGTCGTTATTGGAGCGGGCGGGACGATCGGCGGCACGGGGGGCACTCCGATCGGCGGAGTGATCGGGGTTCCTCCGGGCAGCCCGATCGGCGGAGCGGGCGGGGTTCCGCCAGGCGCCCCAATCGGCGGAGTGATCGGGCTTCCAGGTAACCCAACGGGCGGCAGGACCGGTGCCCCG
>VBCT01000070.1 GCA_005882235.1 Betaproteobacteria bacterium | reverse complement strand
CGCTCGGCGACCCGGTCGGGCTGTGTCTCGGCTTCACGCGCGTTCGCGATGGCGCGCGCCTTCTCGCGCTCGAAGGCTTCGGCCGGGAACAGCGGCGCTTGCAGCATGTCGGCGAGAGTTTGCGTGGCCGCCTTCCGCTCGGCCTCGGAGGAGAGGCTCCTCAGCGCGAAGCCCGCGCGATCCAGGTCGAAATTCTCCTGCAGCTGCGCGCCCGCGTCGGCGATGCGGCGGCTTGCCTCGATCTCCGAATAGCGGGACGAGCCCGCTTTCAGCATCGCGAGCGTGAGCCGCCCGAGGCCCGCTTGCTCGCGCGAATCGTAGGCGCTGCCCGCCGCGAACTCGACCGCGACGTCAATGATCGGCAGGGCATGGCTCTCGACGAAGCTGACCCGCGCTCCCGATTCCGCGATCCAGTGATCGATCTTCACTCCCGCCTCGGCCGGCGCGGCAACTGCGAGAATCATCAATACCCGGAGAGCCCGGCTGCGCATGGTCAGTGTTTCACTCCCGTGACGTCGGCGCTTGCCGGATTCAAGGGCTGCGGGTCGAGCACGGCCACCGTCAATCCGTCGTCGACGAGGTAACGCGCCGCCGCGGCCCGGATCTGCTCCACGGTGATTTCCTTGAGCCGTCCGGCAATGCGCTCGGCGTCGCGGAAGGAGAGTCCGCAGGACTCCAGCTCCCCCAGCTCGAGCGCCTGCGCGAAAAACGAATCGCGCTTGTAGACGAGCTGGGCGAGCAGCTGGACCCTTGCCCGGTTCAACTCCTCGGCAGCGACGCCGGCGGCGGCGATGCCGGCGATGACTTCGCGCACCCCGGCCTCGAGCTCGGCGCCGCTGCGACCTTGCGCGGCCGCCGCTTCCACGAACACCATCCCGGGGCCGCGCGACACCATTTCGTAGTCGGCGCCGACGGAAGTGGCGATGCGCCGCTCGCGCACCAGGACCTGGTGAAGGCGCGCCGCGTCGCTACCGCCGAGCAGCTCGGCGAGAAGCGAAATCGCGAACGGCTCCCAGTCTTTCGCGATTTCGCGCAGCACCGGCGCCTTGTAACCCAGGCGCACGTAGGGGAGTTCCGCCGGTGCTTTCACCGCAACGCGCTTCAAGCCGCGCTGGACCGGTTCGGCCAGCGTCTTGCGCGCAGGGATCGCTTTCGCCGCGAGCGTGCCGTAATAACGCCGCGCCCATGCGAGCACCTTCGGCGGCTCGACGTCGCCGACCACGACGACGACGGCGTTGTTGGGGGCATACCACTGCTTGTACCAGGCCTGAGCGTCCCGCCAGCTCATGTTCTCCAGGTCCTGCATCCAGCCGATCGTCGGCCACTTGTAGGGATGCGCGGCGAAGGCCGTCGCAAGAAGATTTTCAATGAGTAGCGATCGCGGACGGTCCTCGTAACTGCGCCGGCGTTCCTCCATCACTACCTTGATCTCCCGCGCGAACTCCTCCGGACGGATCACGAGGTTCGCCATGCGGTCGGCCTCGAGCCGCATCGCCAGGGGCAGGCGGTCCCGGTGCACCTGCTCGTGGTAGACGGTGAAATCCGTGGAAGTGAAAGCGTTGTCGCGCCCGCCTGCCTCCGCAACGATCCGCGAGAACTCGCCCAGACCGAAGCGCCGGGTCCCCTTGAACATCATGTGCTCGAGCACGTGCGCGACACCGGTCGTGCCGGGTGACTCGTCCATGCTGCCCGCTCGATACCACACCTGATGGACGACGGTGGGTGCGCGGTGGTCCTCCTTCACGATCAGGCGCAAGCCGTTCGCCAGGGTGAACTCGTGCGGGTTCGCCTGCGCGCTCGAAGCGAGCGCGAGGGCAAAGAACGCGGCGCGTGCGGGGGCCATTGCGACGGATGCTAAAATCCAGCCCTATTCTATAGCGGTTGGCCTATTCGTTTTTTCCTTTGCCCATGCTCGAATTGTCTTCCAAGATCGCCCGCGGAGAGGTCTCCTGGGTCACCCGGCTCAGGGACGGGCTCGGAATAACGCGCTCGCGGCTCTCGGGACTCTTCACCGACCGAACCGTCGATCCGGCGCTCCTCGAGGAGATCGAGACCGCCCTGCTCGCGAGCGACGCCGGCGCCGAGGCAACGCGGTTCCTGCTCGCGAATCTGCGCGAGCGCGCGGGCCGAGTCGAGACTGGGGAACAGCTGAAGTCCGCGTTGCGGGAAATGCTCGTCGAGCTGCTCGCGCCGCTCGAGCAGGCGCTCGATCTATCCGGCAAGAAACCGCGCATCATCATGCTCGCAGGAGTCAACGGAGCGGGTAAGACGACCTCGATCGGCAAGCTCGCGAGATACTTCCAGAATCGAGGTCTCTCGGTGCTGCTCGCCGCGGGGGACACCTTTCGCGCCGCAGCGCGCGAGCAACTCGCCGCTTGGGGCGAGAAAAATTCAGTCGTGGTCGTCGCCCAGTCGGGCGGCGATCCCGGAGCAGTGGTCTACGACGCGGTCGCCGCGGCGCGCTCGCGCGGGATCGACGTGGTCATCGCCGACACGGCCGGACGGCTGCCCACGCAACTGCACCTCATGGAGGAGATCGGCAGGATCAAACGAGTCATCGCCAAGGCGGAACCCGGTGCGCCTCACGAGGTATGGCTCGTGCTCGACGCCAACACGGGCCAGAACGCGCTCAACCAGGTCAAGGCCTTCGACGACGCGCTCGGCCTCACGGGGCTGATTCTCACCAAGCTCGACGGCACCGCCAAGGGCGGCGTGGTGTGCGCAATCGCCCGGCAGCGCCCTCTGCCGCTCCGATTCATAGGCGTCGGCGAAGGGAGCGACGATCTGCGCCCGTTCGCCGCCGACGAGTTCGTTTCGGCGCTTCTCGATTGACCGGCGGCGTGCCCATTATCTCGCTCCGCCAGGTCAGCAAGCGCTATCCCGGGGGATTCGAGGCGCTCAGATTGGTCAGCTTCACGGTCGAACCGGGGGAGATGCTTTTCCTCACCGGCCACTCCGGTGCCGGCAAGACGACGCTCCTCAAGCTGATCGCCGCGATCGAGCGCGCCAACGGCGGCGCGGTGCTCGTCAACGGCCAGAATCTCTCGGCCTTGCGCCCGGCGGCGATCCCCTACCTGCGGCGCAATCTGGGCCTCGTGTTTCAGGGTCAGAAGCTGCTCTTCGACAGGAGCGTGTTCGACAACGTCATGCTGCCGCTCGTCGTGACCGGGCAGCCCTACCGCGAGGCGGCGCGGCGCGCGCGCGCCGCGCTCGACAAAGTCGGATTGCTCCAGCGCGAAAAGGCCAACCCCGTCACGCTCTCGGGGGGCGAGCAGCAGCGCCTGTGCGTCGCGCGCGCAGTCGTAAACCGGCCGGCGATCCTCCTCGCCGATGAGCCCACCGCCAGCCTGGACGCCGCTTACGCGGATGAAATCATGGAGATGTTCAGCGCCTTCAACCAGGTCGGAGTCACCGTGCTGGTGGCCACGCACGATCGACAATTGATCGGCAAGTACCGCAAGCGCGTCCTGACACTCGATCACGGCAAGCTCCAATGAGGGCCTGGCTGCAACATCACGGCTTGAGTCTCGCGCAGACGCTCGCGCGCCTGGCTCGTTCCCCGTTTGCCACGACGCTCAACGTCCTCGCGATCGGGGTCGCGCTCGCGCTCCCGTTCGGGGTCTATTGCGTGTTGGGCAATTTCGAGTCCCTGTCCCGCAACGCCTCGGTCGATCCACAGCTCTCCGTGTTCCTCGCGAGGGACGCTGCGAAGGCCGAGATCGCCGCCGTCGAAGCGCAGTTGAGAGGCGCCAGGGGCGTGAGCTCGGTGCGTTTCGTGTCCCGGGACGCAGCGCTCGTTGAGCTCAATCGCGTCGCGGGGATGAAAGAGGTGATCACGAGCCTGCCGCAAAATCCGCTGCCGGATGCGTTCGTGGTGACGCTTTCCGGGAGTGATCCAGCGCTCGCGGACCGGCTGGAACTCGAGTTCAAGTCGCTCCCGAAGGTCGCCCACGTTCAGGCGGACTCGGCGTGGGTGAGACGTCTCGATGCCTTGTTGCGCTTGGGGAGAACCGCTGTGTCCCTGCTCTCGGCATTGCTCGGCCTCGCTCTCGTGGCGGTCACCTTCAACACCATCCGCCTGCAGATCCTCACTCAGCGCGACGAGATCGAGCTGTGTCGTCTGATCGGCGCAACGCACGCCTACATCCGCCGGCCCTTTTTCTATCTCGGCTCGCTGCTCGGCCTGTTCGGAGGGATCGCCGCCCTGGCGATCGTGCTTTCCGGGCTCACGGTCCTCAATCGCGCACTGGCGGACCTCGCGTACCTGTATGGCTCGAACATTCGCCTGAGATTCCCGACCTCGAACGAAATGATCTCGGCGCTGGCTGCAGCCGTCGCCTTGGGCTGGCTGGGTGCCTATCTATCAGTGAGTAGACACTTACTCGAAGCAGACCGAGACTAGGCTGAAACCGGGCCGGCTTCGGGAAGAATCCTCTAAAGGCATCGGGTTCCGGGAACCGGCCCGGCCTTTAGCACTCTAAAACCGAGAGTGCTAAAATCGCCGTTGCGGCAATAACGCAGGAGGAAATAACAGATGACTCGCACCATGTCACTGCCCGTACCCGTAGGAAGCCTGGAAAGCTATATCCAGGCCGTGAATCGTTTTCCGCTCCTTTCGTTCGAGGAAGAGCGCAGCCTCGCACGCAAATTCAGATCCGAGAATGACGTCGAAGCGGCGCGCCAGCTGGTGCTTTCGCACCTTCGCGTAGTGGTCGCCATTGCCCGCGGCTACATGGGTTACGGACTGCCGCAAGGAGACTTGATCCAGGAGGGCAACATCGGCCTGATGAAAGCGGTCAAGCGCTTCGATCCGGAACGCGGGGTACGGCTCGTATCGTTCGCGGTCCACTGGATACGTGCCGAGATCCACGAGTTCGTGCTGCGCAACTGGCGCATGGTGAAGGTCGCCACCACCAAGGCGCAGCGAAAGCTCTTCTTCAACCTTCGCAGCATGAAGCCCTCGCTCGCCCCGTTGACGCAAACCGAGATCGGGTCCATGTCCAAGCAGCTTCGCGTCAAGCCCGAGGAGGTTGCCGAAATGGAGATGCGGCTCGCGGGCCAGGAGATTTCACTCGAGCCGGCGAGCGACGAGGACGAGCCGTATGCGCCGATCGCCTACCTGGCCGACCGCGCTCCGGAGCCCTCGGAGATCTTCGAGACGAAGCAGGATGAATCTCTGCGGGCGCGCGGTCTGGAGGCCGCACTGGCGAGTCTCGATGCGCGCAGCCGCCGCATCATCGAAGCGCGCTGGTTGCGGGAAAAGGACTCGGCGACGCTGCACGAGCTTGCCGCCGAATTCAAGGTCTCTGCGGAGCGCATCCGCCAGATCGAGGCCAAAGCGCTCGCGAAAATGAAAGGCGTGATCGCCGCGGCATAAGCACGTTGCCGGGCGGTCCTCATGAAGCCGCGGCGGGCCCGCGGCTTTTTATTTTGACGCCGCGGCGCTGCCGCGGCCTTTTATTTTGACGCCGCGGCGCTGCCGCGGCTTTTTATTTTCCCCCGAACACGACGTAGCGGTTCCGGCCCTGCTGCTTGGCCAGATAGAGCGCCTGGTCCGCGCGCTGGATCAAGTCCTCGGAGGAAGTCTCCTTTTCCGGGGTGAGCGAGACGATTCCCTGACTGAGGGTGACTCTCCGATCGACTGCCGAGCGCTCGTGCGGGATCGCCAGGCCCTCGATCACTCGAGACACCGCCTGAGCCACGTCGACCGCGCCATCCAGGACGGTCCCCGGCAGGACCATTGCGAACTCCTCTCCGCCGTAGCGCGCGGCGAGGTCCGCCGGACGCCTGCCCGCAGAGCTGAGCGCCGCCGCCACACGCCGCAGACAGTCATCGCCCGCTTGGTGGCCGTAACAGTCGTTGAACGCCTTGAAGTGATCGACGTCGGAGAGAATCAGCGAAAGCGGCTGGCGCTCGCGCGCGCCGCGCCGCACCTCGGTCACCAAGTAGCTGTCGAAATAGCGCCGGTTGGCAATTCCGGTGAGCCCGTCCTGCCGTGACAGCTTTTCGAGCTCGCGGTTCGCCGAAGCGAGGTCGCGCGACATCTCGAGCTGCTTGGTGCGCATGGATTCGAGTCGCTGCAGCGCCCGGATTTTCGCGTTCAGCACGACGAAGCTCACCGGCTTTACGAGATAGTCGTCGCCGCCCGCTTCGATCGCGCGATCCAGGTCCTGATCGGCTTCCTTCGAGCTCAGGAAAATGATCGGCACCCACTCGTCGGCCTTGGTCTCGCGCATGTGCCGCGCGGATTCGTATCCGTCCATGATCGGCATCACGACGTCGATGAGCACGAGGCCCGGCCGGTCCTGGCGGTACATCTGCAAAGCCTCCTTGCCGTCATTCGCCTCGACCACCGTGTGGCCCATGCGCTCGAGCAGGCCCCTGAGCGCGGCCCTGATCGTGGGGGAATCGTCGACGACGAGGATTTTCATCGCTGCCCGGGCACCTCAGCCGGACGCGTTCAACAAGATGCGGACATCGGCTGCGAGGTTGGCTGCGTTACCGTGGCGCACGAACAAGCGCAGCCGCCCCTGCGGATCGAACACATAGCTGCCCGCGGTGTGATCCACGGTGTAGCCGTCGGGCGTCTTTCCCGGCGATTTCTGATAGAACACCCTGAAGTCCTTTGCGACCCTGGCGGTCGCAGCGGAATCGCCGTAGAGCCCGAGAAAACTGGGGTCGAATGCCGGTACGTAGTTCGCGAGAAGTTTTTGCGTGTCGCGCTCCGGGTCGACGGTGACGAATAGCACCTGCAGCCGCTTTCCGTCCTCGCCGAGCCGATCCTTGACCTCCTTGAGCTCGGCAAGTGTCGTCGGACATACGTCCGGGCAGCGCGTATAGCCGAAGAACATCACCACCGCCTTGCCGCGGAAATCGGCAAGAGTGCGCGCCTTGCCCGTGTGGTCGGTGAGCGCAAAATCCTTGCCGTAATCGGCGCCCGTGACATCCGTGTTCTTGAACGACGGGTGCGAACCGCCGCAGCCGGCAAGCACAAATGCGGCGAAGACCAGCCCGACCCACGTCCGCAGGCAAGCGCTCACTTGAAAAAATGATGATCGACGAGCAGCGCGGCGAAGAGCGCCGCAAGATACGCGATCGAATAGCGGAAAGTGCGCCGCGCGAGCGCATCGCTGTAGCTCACGTAAAGGCGCACTGCGTAACCCAGGAATATTCCGTTCAAGACGATTGCGGCGGCGAGATAGATCCAGCCGCTCATGCCGTAGGCGAAAGGGAGCAGCGCCGATGCGAACAGAATCAGCGTGTAGAGCAGCACGTACAGCCGAGTGAAGCGGTGCCCGTGCGTGACCGGCAGCATCGGGAGTCCGGCCTTGGCGAAATCTTCGGTGCGATAGAGCGCGAGCGCCCAGAAATGCGGCGGGGTCCACGCGAAAATGATGAGGAACAGAAGCAGCGCCTCGAGGGTAACTTCGCCGTTGACGGCGGCCCAGCCGAGCACCGGCGGCATCGCTCCGGAGGCTCCGCCGATCACGATGTTCTGCGGCGTCATGGGCTTGAGCAAGATCGTGTAGACCACGGCGTAGCCGATGAAAGTGCCGAAGGTAAGCCACATGGTGAGCGGATTGACGAGGGCGTACAGC
Source organism: Betaproteobacteria bacterium (assembly GCA_005882235.1). Taxonomy (GTDB): domain Bacteria; phylum Pseudomonadota; class Gammaproteobacteria; order Burkholderiales; family SG8-39; genus VBDM01. Next base: position 1,392 of record VBCT01000070.1, on the reverse strand, counting down.
ATCCACAGCCCGGTGCCGCCGACTGCGCCGGCGAACGCAAGCGTCTGAAGCGACGTGAGCTCCCCACGGGGCAAGGGCCTCGCCCGAGTGCGCGTCATGACCGCGTCGATCTTCTGCTCTACCAGGCAATTCACCGCCGCCGCCGCGCCCGCAACAAGCCAGATGCCGATGGTCGCGGCGAGGAGAAGCTTCGGCGGCACCATGCCCGGAACGGCGAGGAACATGCCGATGACCGCGCAGAACACGATCAACGACACTACGCGCGGCTTGGTGAGGCTCAGGAACTGGCGCACGCGGAAGCGGGTGACGGTCGAAGCGAGCTGCATGAGGAAATTTTATCACGCTCGCCTTGCGGCTCTAACCGACGCGCGATGCCCTGAGCAGCCGCGCGAGGTCTTTCACCATCCCTTGTGCATCGGGATCGCCCGGGAATCGCAGCATCAGGTTGCCCAGCGGGTCCAAGAGGTAGATGTGATCGGAGGGGCCCCGCGCCGCAGGGAATTCCGCAAGGAACGCTCTGCCCGGCTCGCGCAAAACGCGCAGGCCCGCGTGGTCGCGCAAGAGCGCGGCATCGGGCGGCGCGGCGTCGGCGAGCAGCCACATTCGCTCGATTCGTTCCGCGTCCTTGCCCTGCGCGAGGCGCACCTGGCGCATATAAAAGAGTTTTTTCCTGCAGCCTTCGGCGCAGGCGCCGGAGTCGATCTGCAGCATCACCCATCTGCCGCGCAACTGCGAGAGCCGCAACGGCCTGCCGTCCAGGGTCCGCAGTTCGGCGTCCGAGATGGCGCGGGCTTCGATCAGCTCGCCGTAATTCAGCCGCGACTGCGGCTGCCATACGAAGTAGGCGAGCCAGGCCGCGACCGTGGGTGCGGCGCACAGCGCGAGGATCGCAAACGCGATGCGCCTGCCGCGACGCCGGTCCTCAGTTGCGCCCGGAATCGGCTCGCTTGAAGCTGAGAGCGACATAGAGGAGGGCGGCAAGCGCCGCGAGCGAATACCACTGCAGCGCGTAGCTGCGATTCCGGTCCACGCCGGTATCGGGACGCTCCCATTCGCGCGCGAGGCCGTCCTGAGCGTCGCTCGTCTGCTCGATCACGAACGGCTGAAGCCCGAGCCCGAGCCGCTTCTCCTCCCGCTCCGGAACCAGGTTCTGGCGCAAGGGACCCGAAGCCGCTTCGGGGGCGAGCTCGATGAAGCGCCGGCTCGGCGCCACCGCGATGCCTTCGATCGTTTGCACGTTCTCCGGGGTCGGGACCGCAGGCAGCCTGGAACGCTCGCCGGCCGCGATCCAGCCGCGGTTGACGAGGACGTGCAGCCCCTCGCCGCCTTCGAGCTTCAGCGGTGTCAGCACGTGATAGCCGGCAGCGCCGTGCAGCACCTTGTTGTCGAGGA
>VBCT01000069.1 GCA_005882235.1 Betaproteobacteria bacterium | reverse complement strand
GCTGTTTGCCGCCTCGCTCTCGCTCGCCTTCAGCGTGGTGCTCGCGGTGCTCACGTTCAATTTCTGGAAGGAGGCCTGGGACCACCGCTGGGTCTCCGACACCATGTGGCGCGCGCGCCTGTGGATCCCGTATTCCTCGATGCCGATCGGCCTGGGCCTCTTGTCGCTGCAATACGTCGCCGACATCTACAATCTCGTCACGGGGCGCGAGCCGCCCTTTGGAATCGCGAAGGAGCGTCAAGCGTGAGCCCCACCACCCAGGGTCTCATGGTGCTGCTCGTCACGCTCGCGATGCTCCTTTCGGGCACTCCGGTCGCGTTCGGCCTGGGCGCGATCGCCGTCGTCTTCATCATGATCTTCCAGGGATTCGGCGCGCTGCACGTCGTCGCCGAAACCTTCTACGCGGGCCTGAACGACTTCACGCTCGTGTCGATCCCGATGTTCGTGATGATGGGCGCGGCGATCGGCTCCTCGCCCGCGGGCAAGGACCTCTACGAGGCGCTCGACCGCTGGCTCTACCGGCTGCCGGGAGGCCTGGTGATCTCCAACCTTGGGGCGTGCGCGCTCTTCGCCGCGCTCACCGGATCCTCGCCCGCGTGCTGCGCCGCGATCGGCAAGATGGGCATTCCCGAGATGCGCCGGCGCGGCTACCCGGACGACGTGGCGACCGGATCGATCTGCGCGGGAGGCACGCTCGGAATCCTGATCCCGCCTTCGATCACCTTTATCCTCTACGGAATTGCGACCGAGACTTCGATCGGGCGCCTGTTCCTCGCCGGGGTCATTCCCGGCATCATGCTCACCGGCCTTTTCATGCTGTGGACGCTGTTCATCATCTGGAAGCGCGGATTCCGGTCGCACGCGGTCGATTTCCGCTATAGCTGGAAGGAAAAGTTCGAGTCGATCCCGAAAATCGCGCCGTTTCTCGCGATCATCGTCGGCGTCATGTACGTGCTCTACGGCGGCGTGGCGACGCCCTCGGAAGCGGCCGGCGTGGGCGCGGCTCTGTGCGTCGTGATGGCCGTGATCATCTACAGGATGTGGAGCGCAAAGAGCTGGTGGGCGATCCTGCGCGACACGACGCGCGAGTCGGTGATGATCCTGATGATCATCGCGGCGGCCGTGCTCTTCGGCTACATGCTCACTTCGCTCTATCTCACGCAGACGCTCGCGCAGGCGATCGCCGACGCGCACTTCAACCGCTGGGTGCTGATGGGGATGATCAACCTGTTCCTGCTGGTGTGCGGTTTTTTCATTCCGCCGGCGGCGATCATCCTGATGACCGCGCCCATCCTCTATCCCATCATCACTGCAGCCGGGTTCGACCCGGTGTGGTTCGGCGTGATCCTGACCATCAACATGGAGATCGGCCTGATCCACCCGCCGGTCGGCCTCAACATCTACATCGTCAGCTCGATCGCGCCCGACGTACCGGTCACGCGCATCATGTGGGGGACGATTCCCTACGTGATCTGCATGTTCCTCGCGATCGTGATCCTGTGCGTCTTTCCCGAGATCGCAACCTGGCTGCCCGACCGCCTGATGGGCGTGGCGATGCGGCGCTGAGGGTTCGTCTAATCCGCCTGGAGCTTGGCCGCCTGGATGACCTTCACCGTGCTCGCCTGGTCCTGGGCAAGGAATTTGCGGAAATCCTCGGGTGAGCCCGTGAACACCTCGGCGCCCTGCTTCGCGAGGCCGTCCTTCACCTCTGCGAGGTCGAGCGTCTTCATAAGAGCGGCGTGCAGCCTGTCGATCACGGCCTGCGGTGTGCCTTTGGGGGCGACCAGCCCCGCCCAGCCGCTGAAATCGTAGCCGGGAATGCTGTCGGCGACGGGCGGGATATCGCCGAGCATCGCCGAGCGGCGCGGCAGGCTCTGCCCGATCGCGCGCAGCCGCCCGTTCTTCACGAAGGGCATCACCGCGGGCGCCGGCGTGAAAGTCCAGTGCGTCTGGCCGGCGACCACCGAATTGACCGAAGGTCCGCCGCCCTTGTGCGGCACGACGAGCGATTCGAAGTTCGCCATCGTCATGAGCAGCACTCCCGAGAGATGGCTCTGCGAGCCCACTCCCGCCGAGGCCATGTTGATGGTCGCGCGGTTCGCCCTGGCGTAGTCGATCAGCTCCTTCACGCTCTTCACCGGCAGCTCGGGGTTGACGATGAGCACGTTGGGCGTCACCGCGAAGCTTCCGATGTGCTCGAAGTCATTCACCGCGTCGTAGGGGACGCTCTTCTTCAGAAGAGGCGCGATCAGCATCGAGCCGTTCGACGCGCAGATGAGCGTGTAGCCGTCGGGCTTGGCGGTCCTGCCCGCCTCCACTCCGATCAGGCCACCGGCGCCGTCGCGGTTCTCGACGAACACCGATTGGCCCAGCGCGTCGCCGAGCTTGGCGGCGACGATGCGGCTCATGGTGTCGATCGAGCTTCCCGGAGCGTTGGGCACGAGCATGCGCACCGCGCGGCTCGGGTAGTCCCTCGCCGCGTCCTGCGCGAGAGCATCGACCGAAGCAAAGAGCGCGGCGAATGCGACAAGCGCCCGCAACAAGATATTCAACATGCTTCCTCCCAGGGGATCGTGAATCAATACGAGCGCGGCAGGTGCAGCACGTGCTCGGCGAGATAGCAGAGGACGAGATTGGTCGAGATCGGCGCGATCTGGTACAGCCGCGTCTCGCGGAACTTGCGCTCGACGTCGTATTCCTCGGCGAAGCCGAATCCGCCGTGGGTCTGCAGGCACATGTCGCCTGCCTGCCACGAGGCCTCCGCCGCGAGCTGCTTCGCCATATTGGATTCGGGGCCGCAGGGCAGGCCCCGATCGTAGAGGCTCGCCGCTCGCTCGACCATAAGCGCGGCGGCCTCCGTCGCCATGTAGGCGCGCGCGATCGGAAACTGCACGCCCTGGTTCTGGCCGATCGGCCGGTCGAAGACGTTCCGGTCGTTCGCATAGGCGGTCGCCTTTCCGATGAACCAGCGCGCATCACCCACGCATTCCGCTCCGATCAGAATGCGCTCGGCGTTCATGCCGTCGAGGACGTAGCGGAATCCCTTGCCTTCCTCGCCGACGAGGTTTTCCGCGGGCACTTCGAGGTTGTCGATGAAGATCTCGGTGGTGGCGTGGTTGATCATGGTGCGGATCGGGCGGATCGTGAGACCGCGCCCGAGCGCGGCCTTCATGTCGACGATGAACACGGAGAGGCCTTCGGTCTTCTTTTGCACTTCTTCGCGCGCTGTCGTTCGCGCCAGAAGCAGCATAAGGTCGGAATGCTCGGCGCGCGAGGTCCAGACCTTCTGGCCGTTGACGACGTAACGGTCGCCTTTCCTGACCGCGGCCGTGCGGATCGAGGAGGTGTCGGTGCCGGCCGAGGGCTCGGTGATGCCGAAAGCCTGCAGGCGCAGCTCGCCCTTCGCGATTTTCGGCAGGTATTTCCTCTTCTGGGCCTCGCTGCAATGCCGCAGCACCGTCCCCATGGTGTACATCTGCGCGTGGCAGGCGGCGCCGTTCGCGCCGCTCTTCTGGATTTCCTCGAGAATCGCCGCGGCCGCAGCGAGCGGGAGGCCGGCGCCGCCGTATTCCTCGGGGATCAGGCACGAGAGCCAGCCCGCGCGGGTGAGCGCGGTAACGAACTCGGTGGGATAGCGCCGCTCGCGGTCCGTCGCGCGCCAGTAGTCCATCGGGAAGGTAGCGCAGAGTTTCGCGACGGCATCGCGTACTTCGCCCAGGTCGTGCTCGCGGACCGGCATTTTCTCTCCCGGATGACAGGTTATCATACGGTGGACGTCATTCCGGTCCACGTCCGCCCATGCCCCACGTTCCCGCCTCCACCGCGCTCGCGCGCTTTCGCGTCCTCGATCTTTCGCGCGTTCGCGCCGGGCCCACCTGCGTGCGCCAGCTCGCGGATTTCGGCGCGGACGTCATCAAGATCGAAACGCCGCCGAGCATCGAGAGCGAAACGATGGGCGGGCCGCGCGACGGCCCGGACTTCCAGAACCTGCACCGCAACAAGCGCTCGATCACCCTCAACCTGAAGGCGAAGGAAGGCGTGGCGATCCTCATGAAGCTCGCGAAGACCGCCGACGTCGTAGTCGAGAACTACCGCCCCGACGTCAAGGTCCGCCTGGGCATCGATTACGAGTCGCTCGCGAAGGTCAATCCGCGCATCATCCTCGCGAGCATATCCGGCTTCGGGCAGGACGGCCCGTACCGCGACCGGCCGGGCTTCGATCAGATCGCGCAGGGCATGGGCGGTTTTATGTCAATTACAGGGCTCCCTGGACAAGGACCCGTTCGCGCCGGCACCGCGATCGCGGACATCTCCGCGGGCCTCTTCGCCGCGCTCGGGATCATGACGGCGCTGCTCGAGCGCGAGAAGTCCGGGAAAGGGCAGTGGGTGCAATCGTCGCTCCTCATGTCGCAGATCGCGCTGCTCGACTTCCAGGCGGCGCGCTACCTGATGACGGGCATGCCTCCGGGGCAGGCGGGAAACGACCATCCGACCAGCATGCCGACCTCGGCGTACAAGACGAAGGACGGCTACATGAACATCGCCGCGACCGGCGAAGCGATGTGGCGCCGCGTGTGCGAGGGCATCGGGCGCCCGGACATGCTGGAGAATCCCGATTTCAAGGGCGAGCAGAACCGCTCGAAGAACCGCGTCGCGCTCAACGCGGAGATCAACAAGGCGCTCGCCTCGCGCAGCACCGCCGAGTGGATCGGGATCCTGACGGCCGCCGAGGTGCCGTGCGGGCCGATCTATTCGATCGACCAGATGTTCGACGACCCTCAGGTGCAGCACATCAAGGCGGCGGCGAAAGTGAAAAGCAGGAAGCTCGGCGAGCTGCGCATTGTTAACCAGGCCGTGGGCCTCTCGCGCACGCCGGCGAGCATCGCCACCGCGCCGCCGGAGCTGGGCGAGCACACCGCCGAGGTGCTCGCCGAGCTGGGTTACGGCGAGGCTGCGATCGAGACGCTGCGGCGGAAACAAGTCGTCTAGGGGTTGAGCAGTGGAATGCTCTTGTAGTCGCGCGCTTTCGGCAGCGACTGCAGATAGGCGTGGATGTCGGCGAGGTCGGCATCGGAGAGGATCGCCTTCTGGTACGGCGGCATGGCGCCGCGGGTATTGCGCACGAAAGCCAAGAGCGCTTCGAGCGGCATCGGGTCCGGCGCGAGCTTCGGCCCGGTGATGCCGCCCTGCCCCGCGAAGCCGTGGCACTGCCAGCAGCCGTGCTGCGCGTAGGCGGTCTTGCCCTTTTCCGCCGATCCGGCCGCGAGGGCCGCCTGGCTCGCGCCGAGAACCGCGAGGAGCAGCACGGCTCTCTTCATCGCGGCTGCGTCCACACGTTGAGCAGGGCGGGCTGCCCCGCCTGCACCACCTTCACCGCTTCCTTCAGCGCGGAACCGAGCTGCGCCGGGTCCTTGATCGGGCCCTTCGCCCACCAGCCCATGGACTCCGCGAGCTTGTGGTACTCGATGTCCGGGTTCTCGATGCGCGTGCCGACCGGACCCATGTCGGGGCCGTAGTTCGCCGGGCGGTTGCGGAAATTCGAGAGCCGCTGCACGTGCATCACCTCTTGGTGGTAGCCGCGGTTGTTGTGCATCACCGCGAGCTGCGGGATCTTGTGCTTCGCGGCGGTCCACAGCACCCCCGGCGCGTACATGAGGTCGCCGTCTGCCTGGATGTTCACCGAGAAGCGGCCGGCGTCGCGGTTGGCGAGCGCTGCGCCCACCGAGGCCGGCGCGCCGTAGCCCACGCCGTAGCCGCCGGAGCGGCCGATCCAGTGATGGTGCTCGCTGAGCGGCCAGAGGCGGTTGAGCCAGTTGCTGACGTTGCCCGACTGGGACACGATCGACCAGTCGAGATCCTTGACCGCGGCGTAGGTCTCCGCGCACAGGCGCGCCGTGCTGATGGGGCTCGCGTCCCAGGCGAGCGCCGCGGCCTGCTTGGTGCGCGCCTCGGCCTCGGCGTGCGCTTTCTTCGCCGCCTGGCCGCGCTGCTCGATCGCGCCCTTCTTCGAGCCGGGGATCGCCGCCTTCACCGCCTCGATGAGCGCCGGCAGCGTCGCCTCCGCGTCGCCCGCCATCGGCACGTCGATGACCTGGAAGCGCTGGAAATCCTGGTAGTTCGACTTGGTGTTCAGCTCGACCGATGAAATGCTGATGAGCTTGGTGCCGGGCTTGATGCGCGTGCCGTTCGCGCCGATTCCGCCGTTCTCGCCGTTGTCGGTATACGAGTTCACCGTCGCCCAGAAGTCGGAGAGCTCCAGGCCCAGGATCACGTCGGCGCCGGAGACCGCGGTCGGCGGCGCGCTGAGATAGTGCGTCTTCGGGAAGTTCACGCGGCTGCCCTGGTCGATGACGCGCGCCTGCAGCGTCTCGGCGAGCTGCACGAGGAGCTTGATGCCGTTCGGCGTGCGCGCGGCGCGGTCGGCCACGATGACGGGGTTCTGCGCCTCCGCGAGCAGCCTCGCGGCTTCCTTCACCGCGCCCGAGTCGCCTTGCGGGGGCGCGGTGGGGACGTAGCGCGGGATGGCGAGCTTGTCGCCGTGGTTGCGGATCACCTCCTGCTGCAGCCCCGCGTCGAGCGAGATCATCACCGGCCCGCAGGGCGGCGTCATCGCGATCTTGTAGGCGCGCACGAAGGACTGCGCGAAGTGCGCGAGCGACACCGGCGTGTCGTCCCACTTGGTGAAGTCGCGCACCAGCGCGTTGATGTCCTGCGCGGCGTGGAAGGTCGGCACCCCCGGCGGCCGCGTCGCGGCGTCCATGTCGTTGCCGCCGACGACGATCACCGGCACGCGGTCGCACCACGCGTTGTAGATCGCCATGGTGGCGTGCTGCAGTCCGACCGTGCCGTGGCACAGCGTCATCAGCGGCTTGCCGGCGATCTTGAAGTAGCCGTGCGCCATGCCGACCGCGGACTCCTCGTGCATGCAGGTGAGGAACTCCGGCATCTTGTTGCCGCCGTAGTTGATGAGCGACTCGTGGATGCCGCGGTAGCTCGATGCGCAGTTCGCGGGCAGGTACTTGATTCCGAGCGTCTTGACGACGTCGACCATGAAATCCGACCCCGGCCTGCCGCCGATGCGGTTCGTCGTCTCGCGCGGCGTCTCGGTCTCCGCCGCCGCGACCTGCAGCGTGGGCCTCAGCGCGGAAGGGACTCGCGGCGCGGGCGCCGGCTCCGCGGCGCGCGCGACGGGCGTGCTCATCGTAGCTGCGGCGGTCGCGGCGCCGGCCGCGGCGACTCCGGTCAGGAACTTGCGGCGATCGACCTGAGGACCCGGATCCTTGCGTGCCATGGTTTTCTCCTCCTGAGGCTGACCGCCTTGGCGCGGTCGTTGAAGCGTGATTCTAATCCAGGCGAAGTTTCAAGCGGACTCCCGGTCACCGTTCCTCCCCGCGGAAAACCTCGCTACCTGCCTTTGAACTCGGGCTTTTTTTTCGCGAGAAACGCCTTGACGCTTGTCTTGAAGTCCTCGGTGTCGAAACAGGCGTAGGCCTCGTCGCGCTCGGCCGCGGTGGGCGGGCGCGGGCTGGCGAGGCGCCGCGCGAATTTCTTGTGCCAGCGCGCGAC
>VBCT01000068.1 GCA_005882235.1 Betaproteobacteria bacterium | reverse complement strand
GCATTTCGTTCTTGGAATCTCCGCGCCAGTAAGCACCGGCGACCTTCATCAGCTTGAATACCTTGAGCTTGCCCGTGGAGGGAACGTGCGGGCCGCGGCACAAATCGATGAAGTCTCCTTCCCGGTACAGCGAGACCTCTTCGTCCGCGGGAATCGAGGCGACGATCTCTGCCTTGTAGCGCTCGCCGATGGATTTGAAGTATTGAACCGCCTTGTCGCGCGACCAGACCTCGCGCGTCACCGGGAAGTCCTTTTTCGCCAGTTCCGCCATGCGCCTTTCGATGGCATCGAGATCTTCCGGCGTAAACGGTCTCTCGAACGAAAAATCGTAATAGAAGCCGTTTTCCACGACCGGCCCTATGGTCACTTGCGCTTCGGGAAACAGGTCCTTCACGGCGTAGGCGAGCAGGTGCGCAGTGGAGTGCCGCAGGATCTCGACTCCCTCCCGGTCGCGCTCGGTGATGATCGACACTTCAGCATCGCGGTCGATTCGATGCGAGGTGTCGACGAGCTTGCCATCCACTCTGCCTGCGAGCGCGGCACGCGCCAGTCCCGGTCCGATCGCCTGCGCGACCTCGGCAACGGTGACCGGGCCGGAAAAGCTCTTTATCGAACCGTCAGGAAGGCGGATATTCGGCATACGCCCATCAGAAAAGCAAAACCGCGCGTTGAACGCCGCTTTGCGTGCGTTCCAACGCGCGGAGTTAAAGCGGCGGTCATGCCGCCGAATTTAACTACAGTTGGTAGGCGCGATTGGAATCGAACCAACGACCTCATCCATGTCAAGGATGCGCTCTAGCCAACTGAGCTACGCGCCTGAGAAGTGCCGGATTCTAGCCGAATGCCCCCACCCGCACAAACCCATGGAGCAGTACGGGCAAAAGTCAACCGCGCCAACGCTTCGACCGCGAATCGTAGCTGTACGGCATGGATTTGAAGACCACGCTCGGGCAGGAAATCACGTACTCACCGCTCGAGACAAGGTAGCCCATGGGCGCGCCGCCCGGGCACTTGCTCACCGCCGAAACGTACTTGGGTACGAGCTTGTCCAGGGTCTCTGGATAGGCACCGCTCTCGCGCTTGTACGTCGAAAGCGCGGAGATCATTCCCACGCCACGGGTCTCGACGGTCAGCATGTCTTTCTCGCCCCCGGTGTAGAGGTAGATCGCAACATACGCCGCCGTGAGAGCGACCGCGATCACGACGAGCAGAACGATTTGGCTTAGGCCTGCCTGACGATTTGCCGCGTTCATCCCTGCCTCCTGGGCCAGACGAAATCAACTGACCCGCAAATATTACCGCAAGCCGAGCATCTCCGCCGCGTGCTTGCGCGTCGTCGCAGTGATCGCGACCCCACCCAGCATGCGCGCGATTTCCTCGATGCGTGATTTCTGGTCGAGCACCGCGACCCGGCTCCGAGCGCTGCCGCTTTCGGAAGCCTTCGACACCGACCACTGCTCGCGGGCCTGGGCGGCCACCTGTGGAAGATGGGTGACGCACAACACTTGACGCTCCCCACCCAAGGTTTTCAGCTTCTTGCCAACGACTTCGGCAACGGCTCCGCCAATCCCCGCGTCGACCTCGTCGAAAATCAGCGTAGGCACCGCGGCCGCCCGGCTCGTGATCACCTGAATCGCGAGGCTGATGCGGGACAGTTCCCCTCCGGAAGCCACTTTGGCGAGAGCGCGCGGCTCGGCGCCCGGGTTGGTCGCCACCAGAAACTCGACCTGTTCGTTTCCCGCGACGCTGCCGTCAGGCAAGAGCGAACGCAGTTCCACCTCGAACCGCCCGCCGGACATCGCGAGTTCCTTCATCGCGGCGTTCACCTCGCGGCCGAGTCTCGTCGCGGCCTTGTTGCGCTCGGCCGAGAGCCGTGCCGCAAGCTCGTCGTAGCGTGAGCGCGCAGCCTGCTCCTGGAGGGCGAGGGCTTCGAGATCCGCGGTCATTTCCAGATCCTTCAGCCGTACCCGAAGTGAAGCCAGAAGCTCGGGCAGCGCCTCCGGCCGAGCGCGAAACTTGCGGGCTGCATTGTGCACCGCTTCGAGGCGCTGCTCGACCTCTTGTAGGCGCTTCGGATCGAGCTCGATGCGATCGGCGTAATGTCTCAGCGCATAGGCGGCTTCGCGCAACTGTGCTTCGCCCGATTCGAGCACGGCAATGGTATCGCGCAGCAATCCATCGAATTCGGTGAGCGGGCGCAGCCGTGAAAGCACTCCAGACAGCGCGCCGAGCGCGGCGTTCTCCGACTCGGAAAGCGAGTCGATCGCGTCCCGCACGCCCTCCATAAGGGTCGCTGCGTGGGCAAGGCGTCCGTGCTCCGACTGGATCGTCTCCCATTCGCCGGGTGCAAGCGCCAGCCGCGACAGCTCTTCGAGCTGCCAATCGAGCTGCTCGCGTTCCGCATCGCGTGCCGCCCTATTTTTCTCGTGGTCGAGTCTCGCACTGCGAAGTCTTTGCCATTCGCGATGAGCGCCAGCCGTTTCCTGGGCGAGCGAAGCAAGCCCGGCGTGCGCGTCGAGTACCAGGCGCTGGGCCTCGGGCCTGAGAAGCGACTGGTGCGCATGCTGGCCGTGGATGTCGACGAGCCGATCTCCGGCCTCGCGCATCTGGTTGATTGTCGCAGCGTGGCCGTTGACGAATGCGCGCGAGCGCCCGTTTGCGTCCACTACGCGGCGCAATAGCAACCGGTTCGGATCGCCCTCGAGCGCTTGCTCGTGCAACCAGTCCGCGATCCCGGGCAGCGAATCGATGGCGAATTCCGCGGTCACGTCGGCGCGTTCGGCCCCGGAGCGCACCTGTTCGCTTCCCGCGCGATCGCCGAGCGTCAACGACAGGGCGTCGATCAGGATTGATTTTCCGGCACCGGTTTCACCCGTGAGGGCCGTGAAACCCGGCCGAAACTCGAGTTCCAGACGATCGACGATCGCGAAGTCCCGAATGGACAGATGCAAAAGCATTCGAAGCTAGAGCACTTCGCTCCAGTGCAGCTTCTGACGCAGCATCGCGAAGTAGCTGTAACCTGGAGGGTGGACGAACTTGACGGTATGCTCCGCGCGCCGGATGAAGACGCGGTCGCCCTCCTGAAGATCGCATTGCAGTTGCCCGTCGAAATGAAGCCGCGCATCGATCGAGCGCTTCAGGGAGATTTCGATCACGGTGCGGTCGCTTACCATGATCGGCCTGTTCGACAGAGTGTGCGGGCAGATCGGCACCAAAGCGAACCCGGGTACGCTCGGTTGCAGTATCGGCCCGTCCGATGAAAGCGCGTAGGCGGTCGACCCGGTGGGCGTCGCCACGATCAGGCCGTCGGCCCGCAGGTCATAGACGAACTCGCCGTCGATGTTTACCACGAATTCGATCAGCCGACCGACAGATCCCTTGTTCACCACCGCGTCGTTGAGAGCGAGGGTCGCAAGCGTGACCGCGCCGTCGCGGCGCACCTCGGCCGCGAGCATGGTTCGCTCCTCGATCGCGTGGCGGCCGGCGAGAATGTCGGCCATGGCGTCGAGCATGTGGGGCGATGCGATGTCGGTCATGAATCCGAGGCGGCCCTGGTTGACGCCCACGAGCGGCACGTGGTGAGCCGCCAGGTTTCGTGCGGCGTTGAGCATGCTTCCATCGCCTCCCTGCACCACGACCAGGTCGGCGCGCGCGCCGATTTCATCGTAGTCGGCTATGGGAAAGCCGCTGACGAGGTTGGTGGCCGCGGTTTCCTTTTCCACCAGCACCGCACGCCCTTGCCTGCGCAGGTACTCGCCCATCGTCACGAGCGCCGTTGCCACATCCGGGGAATGGTAGCGACCGATCAACGCGATGGTGTTGAAAGCAGACATACCGTCATTAAATCATGATGTAGAATCGCGGGCTATGCTGGACCGTCGCGCGCAGATCCTGCTCAAGACGCTGGTGGAGCGTTATATCGCCGAGGGCGAGCCGGTCGGCTCGCGCGCGCTGTCGCGCTACTCGGGTCTGGATTTGAGTCCGGCCACGATCCGGAACGTGATGGCCGAACTCGAGGAACTCGGCTTTGTCGCGAGCCCCCATACCTCGGCGGGACGGATCCCCACCTCCCGCGGCTACCGTTTCTTCGTCGACACCCTGCTTACGGTGAAGCAGCTCGACCGCGTCGAGATCAGCCAGCTCGAAGTCAACCTTCATCCGGACCACCCGCAGCGCCTCATCAGCGCGGCCTCGCAGCTTCTCTCCGAGCTCACCCATTTCGCGGGAGTCGTGGTTGCCAGCAAACGCAAGGCACCGGCCTTCCGTCACATCGAGTTTCTGGCACTTTCCGACAAGCGCGTCCTGCTGATCATCGTAACACCGGACGGTGACGTGCAAAACCGAATATTGTTCACCGAGAAGGCCTACACGCCTTCCGAGCTGACCATGGCGGCAAATTTCCTCAATCAGAACTACGCCGGCCTGACGTTCGACGACATCCGCCGCCGCCTGCGCGACGAGCTGAAGCAGCTTCGGGAGGATATGACGCTGCTCATGACCGCGGCGCTCGAGGCCAGCAGCGAGGCCTTGTCCGAGTCGACGGAGAACTATGTCATATCCGGCGAGAGGAATTTGCTCGACTCGCACGAACTCGCCTCGAACATGTCTCGCCTGCGGGAATTATTCGAGCTCTTCGAAAAGAAGACCCTGCTCGTGCAGATCCTCGAGCTGAGCACCCACGCACAGGGAGTGCAGATCTACATCGGCGGCGAGTCCGGCATCGCTCCGCTCGACGAATGCAGCGTCGTCACGGCGCCGTACGAATCCGATGGGCAGATAATCGGTACGGTCGGGGTGATCGGGCCGACGCGCATGGCGTATGAGCGCGTGATACCGATCGTCGACATCACCGCCAAGCTGCTGTCGAGTGCGCTCTCGCAACACTGACTTGAGGTCTTGGAGTTGACGACGGAGCGGGCCTTGCGAGCTCCGCCGCTCTCAGGCTCACAGTCGGCTCTCGACCTTCGATCCAGCGCTTTCATGCGCTATCTTCCTGAGCCGGAATATCGGCACGGCGCGACCGCAAAGACTGCGATCCTGCTCATCAACCTCGGCACCCCGAATGCTCCGACGCCGCGGGCGGTGCGCCGCTATCTGGCGCAGTTTCTGTCCGACCCGCGCGTGATCGAGATTCCTCGCGCGCTTTGGTTACCGATCCTGCACGCGTTCGTACTCAATTCGAGGCCGAAGAAATCGGCCCGGAAGTACGCGAGCATCTGGTCCCCGGAGGGCTCGCCGCTGAGGGTGCACACCGAGAGGCAGGCGAGCTTGCTGCGCAGCCACTTCGGGTCGCAGGCTCCGATGCCGCTCACGGTTGACTTTGCCATGCGTTACGGCGAGCCTTCGATAGCCGGCACGCTCGCTCGCCTGAAATCCGAGGGCTGCGAGCGCGTGCTCGTTCTCCCGATGTACCCCCAGTACGCGGCGAGCACGACCGCAAGCGCCCTGGATCAAGTCGCGGAGTTTCTACGGAAGACACGCAAAGTGCCGGAAATCCGGCTGGTGAAGCACTTTCACGATCACCCCGCTTATATCGCTGCGCTTGCGAGCCTCGTGCAGGAGCGCTGGCGGGAGTCGGGCCGGCCCGATAAGCTGGTCATGAGCTTCCACGGCCTGCCGCACTTTACGCTTGCCCGCGGGGATCCCTACCATTACGAGTGTCACAAGACCGCGCGCCTCCTCGCCGATAGACTCGAGCTTGCCGAGAGCCACTGGCAAATCGCCTTTCAGTCCCGCTTTGGGCGGGCGGAATGGATAAAGCCCTATACCGCGTCCATCCTGGCCGACTGCGGCCGGAACGGCGTGCGCCGCGTCGATGTGATCTGTCCGGGTTTCGTGGCGGATTGCCTGGAGACCCTCGAAGAAATCGGCGTCGAGGGCCGAAGGCTCTTCCTCGGCGCGGGAGGCAAGGAATTCAACCTGTTGCCCTGCCTCAACGAGCACGAAGACTGGATTCGGGCCCTGGCCGACATTGCGCGCCAGCATCTTGGCGGCTGGGTGACCGAATGCCGGAATCCGCAGCTTGAAAAGAACCGCGCTGAAGACAGCCGCCGTGCCGACAGCTCTTGAAATCTCCTCGGAGAGCCCCAGTTAGAATCGTTAACTAAAGGGGGCACACCTGTGCCCTCACCACATCGAGGCACATATTGCGGAGACCTTATGCCTGAACCGGACCAACCGAGCCCGCAGGTTTCTTCGGGGGATACCTCAGTCGATCCGGACGCGCCGATCGCCAAACCGGCGGATGTCGCGCCCGTGCCCGATACCGAGGAGCTGCTGCGACGCGCGGAGCTGAAAACCCAGGAACACCACGACGCTTGGCTCCGAGCCAAGGCGGAGGCGGAAAATATCCGCAAGCGGTCGGCGATCGAGATCGCGAACGCCTACAAGTACGCGATCGAGGCCGTCGCCGCGGACCTGCTTCCCGTAAAGGACAGCCTGGAAGCGACGCTCGCGGCCGACTCCGCCGCGCTTGAATCGCTGAGGAGCGGAGTCGAGCTTACACTGAAGCAGCTGAATGCCGTGTTCGCGAAGGCCACCCTAAAGGAGATCAATCCCATCGGGGAGAAGTTCGATCCGCACCGGCACCAGGCGATCAGCATGCTCCCCTCTGAAAAGGAACCGAACACGGTCATCAACGTGCTGCAAAAAGGCTACAGCCTGCACGATCGCGTGATCCGGCCGGCATTGGTCACCGTGGCTAAGCCCAAAGACGATCAAGCTTGAAGTTGGGAGTTTGATCCCCATATCGGCGTTAAGGTTATTTGCGAGAAAATTCAAAAGGAAAGGCCATGGGAAAGATCATTGGAATCGACCTCGGGACGACCAACTCCTGCGTCGCGATCATGGAGGGGGGCAAACCCAAGGTGATCGAGAACTCGGAAGGCGCCCGTACCACGCCCTCCATCGTCGCCTACATGGAGGACGGGGAGATCCTCGTCGGCGCGCCGGCCAAGCGGCAGGCGGTGACCAATCCCAAGAACACCCTCTACGCGATCAAGCGGCTCATCGGCCGCAAGTTCGAGGAGAAGGAGGTGCAGAAGGACATCGCCCTGATGCCGTACAAGATCGTCAAGGCCGACAACGGCGACGCCTGGGTCGAGATCCGCGGCAAGAAGATCGCTCCGCCCGAAGTGTCGGCGCAGGTGCTGCGCAAGATGAAGAAGACCGCCGAGGACTATCTCGGCGAGGACGTCACGGAGGCCGTGATAACGGTACCCGCGTACTTCAACGACTCCCAGCGCCAGGCGACCAAGGACGCCGGCCGCATCGCGGGACTGGAAGTGAAGCGCATCATCAACGAACCCACGGCCGCCGCACTCGCGTTCGGGCTGGACAAGAAGGAAGGCGACCGCAAGATCGCGGTCTACGACCTCGGCGGCGGCACGTTCGACATCTCGATCATCGAAATCGCGGAAGTCGAAGGCGAGCACCAGTTCGAGGTGCTCTCCACCAACGGCGACACGTTCCTCGGCGGGGAGGACTTCGACCAGCGTCTGATCGATTACCTCTGCGACGAATTCAGGAAGGACCAGGGTATCGACCTGAGAAAAGACGTGCTCGCGCTGCAGCGCCTGAAGGAAGCTGCGGAAAAGGCGAAGATCGAGCTGTCCTCGAGCGCGCAGACCGAGATCAACCTGCCCTACATCACGGCCGACAAGAGCGGGCCCAAGCATCTCGCCATCAAGGTCACGCGCGCCAAATTCGAGAGCCTCGTCGAGGATCTGATCGAAAAGACGGTCGAGCCCTGCCGCATCGCGCTGAAGGACGCGGGGCTCAAAGTCTCGGACATCGAGGACGTGATCCTGGTCGGTGGAATGACGCGCATGCCCAAGGTCCAGGAAACGGTGAAGGACTTCTTCGGCAAGGAACCGCGTAAGGACGTCAATCCGGACGAGGCCGTCGCGGTCGGCGCCGGCATCCAGGGCGGCGTGTTGAAGGGCGACGTCAAGGATGTCCTCCTTTTGGATGTCACCCCCTTGTCGCTCGGGATCGAGACGCTGGGGGGCGTCCTCACCAAACTCATTCAGAAAAACACCACGATCCCGACCAAGGCGCAGCAGGTCTTCTCCACTGCCGACGACAATCAGTCGGCGGTGACGATCCATGTGCTGCAGGGCGAGCGCGACGTGGCCTCGGGCAACAAGAGCCTCGGCCAGTTCAATCTGGAAGGCATTCCACCCGCGCCGCGCGGCATGCCGCAGATCGAGGTCACCTTCGACATTGACGCCAACGGCATCTTGCACGTGTCGGCGAAGGACAAGGCCACGGGCAAGGAAAACAAGATCACCATCAAGGCAAACTCGGGGCTCAATGAATCCGAGATCCAGCGCATGGTGAAGGACGCGGAAGCGCACGCCGCCGAAGACAAGAAGCAGCTCGAGATCGTGACTTCACGCAACCAGCTGGATTCGCTGCTGCACTCGGTTCAGAAGTCGTTGAAGGAATACGGCGACAAACTCGCGGCGGATGAAAAAGCGAAGATCGAGGCTGCGGTCAGGGACGCCGAGGAGGCGATGAAGTCCGACGACAAGGAGAAAATCGACGCCAAGGCACAGGCGCTTTCGCAGGCGGCGCAGAAACTCGGCGAAAAGATGTACGCCGAGGCGCAGCAGGCGCAAGGCGCGCAGGGCGGCGGCGACGCGAAATCATCGAAGCCGGCGGATGAGGCTAACGTCGTCGACGCCGAGTTTACGGAGGTGAAGGACAAGAAAGGTTAAGCGCCGCGCGCAAATCGCGCGGCCTTAACTGGCCGAGTTCGAGCTGACGCGCAAGCGCGCAGCTCAACTCGGCCTTTGCGTATCTGGCAAGGAAAGAGCCAAGCAATGGCGAAGCGGGATTACTACGAGGTGCTGGGCGTCAATCGCGACGCCGACGAGGAGGTCATCAAAAAGGCATATCGGCGCCTCGCCATGAAGCATCATCCGGATCGCAATCCCGACAACCCCAAGGCCGAAGAGCTGTTCAAGGAGGCGAAAGAGGCCTACGAGATCCTGACCGACGCCAGCAAGCGTGCCGCCTATGACCGCTACGGCCACGCAGGTGTCGATCCGCGCGCGGGCATGGCCGGCAGCGGGGCGGCGGGTTTCTCGGGCTTCGCCGACGCGTTCGGCGATATCTTCGGCGATATCTTCAACCAGGCGCGCGGCGGCCGCTCCTCGGTGTACCGCGGAGCCGACCTGCGCTACAACCTCGAGGTCGCGCTGGAGCAGGCGGCGCGCGGCACCGAAACGCGTATCCGCATTCCGACCTATGAGGATTGCGAGACCTGCAAGGGTTCCGGGGCGAAACCCGGGACCAAGCCGCGAACCTGCCCGACCTGTGAAGGGCAGGGTCAAGTGCGCATGCAGCAGGGGTTCTTCTCCATCCAGCAGGCGTGCCCGAAATGCCATGGAACCGGAAAGGTCATCGCCGAGCCCTGCCCGAGCTGCCACGGCGCCGCGCGGGTGAAAAAACAAAAAACGCTCTCGGTCAAGATTCCCGCCGGCGTGGACGATGGCGATCGCATCCGCCTTTCAGGCGAAGGCGAGCCCGGGGTGAATGGCGGACCGGCAGGCGATCTTTACGTGCAGATCCAGGTCAAGTCCCATCCGGTTTTTCAGCGCGACCACGACGACCTGCACTGCGAGATGCCGGTGAGTTTCGCGACGGCAGCGCTCGGCGGAGAGATCGAAATTCCCACGTTGGACGGTTCGGCGAAGATCAGAATCCCCTCCGAGACTCAATCGGGGAAGATATTTCGGCTGCGCGGAAAGGGCATTCGCGGCGTGCGCAGTCGGGAACACGGCGATCTGCTTTGCCACGTCGTCGTCGAGACGCCGGTAAACCTGACCGAGCGACAAAGGGAATTGCTGCGCGAGTTCGAGGTGATCAGCCAGAGGGACAGCGATAGACACAACCCCCGCGCCAAGTCCTGGATGGATAAGGTCAAGGAATTCTTCGCTCAATAGCGAAGGCGAGCTCGGCTCCCCTTTTTGCGGTGTAGAATCGTCGCTACGGGGCATCCTCACGAGGAGACAGAAGGGCCGATATTTCAGCGGCCGATTTTCCGTGAACGAGGAGGAGGAGCAATGACGACGATCCGCGCATTGACTGCTGCGGCAGGAGCGCTGTGCTTCTTCGCGGGCGGCGTAGCCCACGCGCAGGGCGTAACCAAGACGAGGATCCTGATCGGCCAATCATCTCCGTTTTCCGGCAGCAACAAGGAACTCGGCGAGGACATCCGTGAAGGACTACAAGCCTACTTCAAGCAGGTGAACGATGCGGGCGGAGTCAACGGGCGCACCCTCGAGCTCGTCGCGCTGGACGATGCCAACGACGCAAAACGCTCCGCCGAGAACGCAAGGATCTTGATAGAACAAAGAGGCGTGCTCGCGCTGATCGGCTATGCCAGCGCCACCCTGAGCCTCCCGGCGCTTCCATTCGTCGAAAAGGGCAAGGTCGCATTCGTCGGCCCGTTTACCGGTGCGGAGCCTATGCGCTCGTTTCGCCGCAACGTGTACA
>VBCT01000067.1 GCA_005882235.1 Betaproteobacteria bacterium | reverse complement strand
GCCGATCACCCGCGCGCTTGGAACCTCTGCCGAAACCAGGGACGTGCTGATCGAGTCGAGTTCGCTGTACAGAGAATCAAGCGAACCTGGCGCGAGCGTTCCCGCGCCGCCCAGGACCGTCGTGGTTCCGCCGACGATCCCGGTCACGATCCCGGTCACCGGACCGGTCACCGGACCGGTGATGTCGCCGAGGGTTTGAGCTCTGGTGCGTGCGGGCCATTCCAGCAGGCCCACCGACAGCACGCAGAGTGCCACAAAAATCCAACGGTGAAACACTCTGTAACGCATGGTTTTCCTCCAGTTTTCGATTCGGATCATCGAGCGCAGGTTCGCGTCAATCCTTCTGGAAGATCAATTTGTAGCGCGCCTCGGTCGCGGGACTACCAAGCACCGTGGATTCAAACCATGCGCCACCGTATCGCGTGTCGTGGATGACATGCCAGTCATTCTTGTCCATGCAGAGCATGAGGGTTCTGCACTCCGGAGGCACAAAAGAACAGACCGCAGGGGTCGGCTTGCCGGGCTGGGTCGTGGGGCCGGCAAATGTGATGAGGGCATCGTCGTCCGCTCTGCAAACAGCGGTGAAAACGCTCTTGAGGTCGGCGAACGCCTGGGGCGCGTTCACCAGCAGAGCTCCGCCTACAAGCCCGACAATCTTCCAAGTCTTTTTCATGTGCGCTACTCCTTTTGAGTGATAGGAAAAAACCCATGAACTCAAGAGTCCTGGAAGTGCCGTCCATTGACGGTCCGTTTCAAGCCTCCCTTTGTCCAAGATGCAAATTACGTGGAGTTTGTTGCGCGTAATAAATCATGCGGGGGCGCCCGCCATATGCTTTTCAGATCACAGACGTCGAGAGGTCTGCCGCGTTGATTAGGCTCTTTGGACCCCTTAGAATCTGTTGCTGCAAATGCCCGCATCCTTCGACGGTAAGCTTGTCGTCGCCATCTCCTCCAAGGCCTTGTTCGATCTGGAGGAGTCGAACCGGGTGTTCGAAGAGCAGGGCGTGACCGCCTACTACCGGTATCAGCTCGAGCACGAGAATCAGATCCTCGCGCCCGGCATTGCGTTCGCGCTGGTGAGGAAGCTCTTGAGGCTCAACACGCTCGCGCCCGCCGCGACTTTCGATCCCAACAAGTACAAGCCGGAAATCGTCGCTGCGGTCATCGAGGACGACAGACTCGCCGTGGCGGGTCCCTAAGCGGGTACGGCATTCGAAGCCAGTTTCTTCACGGCCGGCATCACCTCTCTCGCGAAAAGCTCCATGTTCCGCCGCGTAAGATCGGCAGGCAGCGTGCCGAACTGGCACAGCACGAGAAGATTCCCGAAGCGCATGTCCTTCCAGTAGGCCTCGAACGCTTTGCGCGCGGTGGCCGGGCTGCCGCAGACGATGAGACCCAGCTCGATCGACTTCTCGAGGGTGATGTCCCCGAATATCGCCGCTTTCGCCTTCATCACGTTTTTCAGAGACTCGCGCGAAGTGTATCCGGGGGGCAGCAGCATCTCGACCGGCATCCTGAGGAAGACGTTGCGGAAGGCCTCGAAGTGCGGCTTTGCCTCGGCCCGCGCCGCCTCGTCGGTGGCGGCCACGTAGACAGGCACCGCCCAGCCGAGCTGCCGGTCCTCCGCCTCGTAGCCGAAACCCGTGCAGGTGTCGCGGTACATCTTCAAGTAGCGCTGCACCACGTTCGCTGGGCTGAATGTCTGCAGATAGGTGTAGCGCCGGTCCGGGTGCGCCGCCCAGTCGATCGTCTCCTTGCTGCCTTGCGAAGGGATCCAGATGGGCGGATGCGGCTTCTGATACGGCCGCGGCCAGAGGTTCACATATTGAACGTTGTAGTGCCGACCCTGGAAGGCGAACGGCCCGGGCTCGGTCCAGGCGCGCACGATCAGGTCGTGCGCCTCGTGGAAGCGGTCGTGCGAGAAAGTCGGATTCACCCCGAACGTGTGGTACTCGGCGCCGATGCCGCGCACGAAGCCGGAAATCAGCCGGCCGCCCGAGATCACGTCGATCATCGCGTGCTCCTCGGCGACCATGAGCGGATGCTCGCGCAGCGGCAGCGCGCTCCCCAGGATCGCGATTTTCGCGCGCTTCGTGCGGCGCGCGAGCGCGGAAGCCGTGACGATGGGCGAAGGCATGAGGCCGTACGCGGTCTGGTGGTGCTCGTTGACCGCGATCGCGTCGAATCCCAGCTCCTCGCCGTGCTCCAGCTCGTCGAGATAACGGTTGTAGAGCCTGTGGCCTTTCACCGGGTCGAAATTCGAATTCGGCAGATTGACCCATACCGTGCCGTGCTCGCGTCCGGCCTCGAGGTCGAGGTCGGCGTAGGGCATCAGGTGAAACAGGACCACTTGCATGGCATCACCCCTTCCCTGCGAATCGCATGACGATGTCGCAGAACTCTTCGGGTCTCTCCGCCTGCGGCAGGTGCCCGCAGCGCGGGATGATGTCGATCTCCGCCCCGGGCATCAGCCTCTTGAACTCGCGCGCATACGCGACGGGCAGGATCTTGTCGGCTTCGCCCCAGATGATCTTCACCGGCACGTTCACGCGATGCAGCCACTTGTGGAGAAACGGGTCGTGCATGCGCGGCTCCCAGCCGAGCCGCGCGACGGTATGCCGGTTCTTGAGCGACACGTCCAGGAGCTCGGGTGTCACCGGCTGGGCGAGCATCTTCTCCGCCAGCGCCGGGTCGAAAAAGAGATTTCGCGCAAGCTCCTCCGGCGACCAGAGAAAAACATCACCGGGCGAAACACCGGGCACCGAGATCCCGGCCGGTCCGACGAGCACCAGTGACTTCAATCGCGAGGCGTCGCGAACCGCCATCTCTAGAGCGAGCCAGCCGCCGAGCGAGCTGCCGACGAGATGCACGCCGCGAAGCTCGAGGCTCTCGAGAACGTCGAGATAAAAATATGCGAGATCGTGCATATTCTCGAGCCACCCGGGCTCGTCGGATGCGCCGAAACCCGGATGCTCCGGAACGAGCACGTCGAAGCGCTCCGCGAGCTTCTCCATGAAAGGCAGGACCGCCGGCGCTCCGCCCGCCTCGTGGAGGTAGAGGAGCGGCTCGCCGGAGCCGCCGCGGCGGAGGTTGAGCTTGCAACCGTCGACATCGATGAATCGCTGGCCGAATGCCATGGCGCCGGTTTCGCCGCACCCGGCAGCTAACCGCGCCTCGCGCGCGCGCGTTTCGTTCCTGCCACGCGGGAGGTCTCGATCACGGGACCGATCGCGGAATGGAAGGCCGGCGCCATCACGTGCGCGCCGGCCACACCCGGGGTCTCCGCGAGCTGCTGCAGGAGCTCGACGCAGATTCTCCTGCCCTCCGCTTTCGGGTCGGCGGCGCGCTCGAGCCGCTCCACGATAGCGTCCGGGATCATCGCCCCGAAGAGCTTCTCTTTCATCCAGCGCGCCGAGCGCGCCGAAGGAATCGGGGCGACGCCGATCAGGATCGGGAGCCTTTGCGCCACGCCCAGGTCGAGCAAGCGCGCAGCGTAGCGCCGCACTGCTTCGGGATCCATGCAGAACTGCGTCTGGATGAATTCGGCTCCCGCCTCCATCTTCGAGAGCAGGCCGTTGGGACGCCAGTCGGGGGCAGGATCGACGGGCAACTCCGCAGCGCCCAGCACGAATCTCACTGCGCCCTTGATCACGGTGCCCGAAGGAAGACGGTGCTCCGAGCGCATTTGTTGCGCCGTCGCGAGCAAGGCCGTCGTATCCAGATCGAAAACGGGCTTCGTGTCCGGCTGGTCCCCGAGCGTCGGGTCGTCGCCGCGCAGCGCGAGAATATTGCGTATGCCGAGCGCGGCGGCGCCGAGGAGCTCGGCCTGCAGGGCAATGCGGTTCCGGTCGCGACAGGTGATCTGGAGAACGGGCTCGACACCGCTTCGCACCAGGAAGTGCGCCGCCGCGAGGCTGGACATGTGAGCTCTGGATCCCGCGCCGTCGGTCACATTGACCGCGGTGACGAGCCCGCGCAACGCGAGCGCGTGATCGATGAATTCGGCGGGATCGGTCGACACCGGCGGGGAAAGCTCGGCGGTGACGACGAAACTTCCGTCCTGCAGATGTCTTTGCAGCTCGCTGATGGCGCTATTCGATGAATGATCCTTCGTCGCCAAGTCCATTCTTCGCGTCCCGTCGTAGCCGCGAGTGTAGCACGCCGCGCATCAGCTTCCGCCCGCTCTCTCCGCCTCGACTCTTCTCATGAATTTCGGCGCCTGCTCCCGCAGGCGATCGTCCGTCATGCGCCCGCTTCTGGTCATGTAGTCGTAGGCGAGCCGCCAGGGCGGCTCGCGCATCTTTTCCGGAAAGCGCTCGTACCAGTAGGAGCTCGCGTTCGCTGCGGCGAGCAGCTTTTCCACGACAGGCCTGCGCTCGCGCTCGAACGCCGCGAGCGCGCGCGGCACGTCCTCGCCCGCCTCGCCGAACGCCCGGTCGAGCGCGATTGCGTCCTCGAACGCGAGGCGGGTTCCCGAGCCGATCGAGAAATGCACGGTGCGCAGCGCATCGCCGATCAGGACAAATCTTCCCGAGAACCAGTGCCGGTTCGATAGCAGCGGAAACTGCCGCCACAGCGACTTGTTCGAGACCAGAGGATGCCCGTCCAGATCCGGCGCGAAGACGCGCTCGCAGTACGCGCGCGACTGGGCGTCATCCATCCGGCCGAGTGCCGCCCTTTTCCAGGTGGCCTCATCGCATTCGACGACGAAGGTGCTCATGGCGGGGGCGTGGCGGTAATGATGGGCGACGAAGGCACCGTCCGCGTTGCTGCGGAAGGTGAGCGTGAGGCAATCGAAGCGCTGCGTCGTGCCGTACCACGCGAAGCGGTTGGTGAGCAGCTCGATCTTCGGCTGGAACAGGGATCGCAGCGCCGCACGCACGAGCGAATTCGATCCGTCGGCGCCCACCACGACGTCCGCGCCTGCGAGCTCGTCGAGCGCCGTCACGGTGCGGCCATACTCGACCCTCACGCCCGCGTCACGGCACAGCCTTCGCAGGATTTCCTGGAGCGCAAGGCGCCCGATGGCGGAAAAGCCGTTGCCGTCGATGTCCACGCGCTCGTCGCGGTGCACGATGCGCTGCATCGCCCAGCGTTCCATCGCCGCCTGCATGGTGTTCGAGAGCCGCGGCTCATCGCGCTCGAGAAACGCGAGCGCGCCGTGGGAGAACACGACCCCGAATCCGTAGGTTGCCCCTTCGGGATTCTGCTCGGCGACCTCGATCCGCCAGGAAGGATGGCGGCGCTTGGCGAGCAGCGCGAAGAGCAGACCCGCCGGTCCGGCCCCGACTACGGCGACGCGCATTTCATGACTGCGTCATAGTTGACGAAATCCCCCAGGGGCTTGTTCAGCCGCGATTTAAAGCTTATACTGCACCGTAAGAATCGTTCGTAATCTATTGATTCTCCATGAAAGCAAAGATGAACGCTGTCGCACGTAAGCGACACGGGATGAGCCCCTCCGGGCCGCTATCCTACGCCGGTCGGCTGCTCCTCATCGCCCTGCCCATGCTCGCGCTCGCCTACGCGATCTTCGGCGACGTATGGGCCCCCACCCTGCCTTCGCTGCCGCTCACGTTCACGATCCTGCCGTTCGTGATCTGGACGGCTCTGCGCTTCGGGTGGCGCGAGGTGACCGCGCTGAATGCGCTGGTGTGCATCATCGCCGTGTGGCACACGATCGAGGGACGCGGGCCGTTCGCATCGGCGCCGCTCGGTACCTCGCTCTTGCTGCTGCTCGCGTTCATGGGCACCGTGGTTTTCACGGGACTCGTGCTGAACACCGTCGTCGGCGAGCGCGGCCGCGCCTTCGAGGCGCTCGCACAGGCCTTGAAGACCCTCAAGGAGGAGGCGATCCGGGATCCTCTGACCAATCTCTACAACCGGCGCTTTCTGCGGGACTATTTGTCGCGCGAGCTGCTGCGCGCCGCGCGCGAAGGCATCCGTGTCGCGGTGATCATGATCGACCTGGACCGCTTCAAGCGGGTGAACGACACCGCGGGACACGCCGCCGGCGATTTAGTGCTCACGGAAATCGCGACGCTGCTCAAACGCCATATCCGGGGCACTGACATCGCCTGCCGCTACGGAGGCGAGGAGTTCACGCTGGTGCTTCCCAGCGCCACCCTCCAGAGCGCGCGCAGCAGGGGCGAGGCGATTTGCTCGGCGATCAGGGAGGAAGGCGTCCAACTCATGGGCGTCACCGCATCGCTGGGCGTGGCGATTTTCCCCGATCACGCCGCCGAACCCGAGTCCTTGCTCCGCGCGGCCGACAAGGCGCTCTACGACGCGAAAGGCCGGGGGCGCGACCAAGTCAGGATTTTCGCGCGCGGAACCGCCAAGATTTCCTCGTTTCGCGCCAAGACCGCCAAGCGCGCGCACGCATGAAGGGTCCCGGAAGGGATCTGCTTGCATCCGGAAACGGATGCTTCTAGGATTCCTTCACGGCCCGCATGTTCCGGGCCGCGTTCCGAAGGGGAGATTCCATGCAACCTGACATTCATCTGAACTACTGGGCGATTCTCGTCGCGGTGGCCGCCACGATGGTGCTCGGCTTTCTCTGGTACGGCCCGATCCTCGGCAAGGCGTGGATGAAGGAGATGGGCATCCCGGCCGGCAGCAAGCCCGACCCAAAAGTCATGCGGCGCGGCTTGATCCTGATGGCGATCGGGTCGCTCCTCACCGTGTTCGTGCTCGCGCACATCGGCGAGGTGTGGCGGCCTTCCGTGTGGAAGGCCGGAGCCGACGGCTCGGCCGCGTTCTACGGCTTCTCCACCGGCTTTTGGACCTGGATCGGCTTCTACGTGCCCTTGCTTCTCGGCGGAGTGTCCTGGGAGAACAGATCCTGGAAGCTGTTCTGCATCAACGCCGCGTACTACTTCGTGATGCTGCAGATGGTCGCAATGATCCTGGCGTTCTGGCGCTAAAGGCGAGAGCCTCACTCGCGGGTAAAGTCCAGCCGCGTATCGACGAGCACGCCAAAGAGCTTGATCGGCTCGCGGCGCGGGATTTCCAGCGGCGGTAGCTCTTCTGCGTCGATCGCGACGCCCATCTCGGTCGCAAGGTCCATCAGAGTCTCCGAGAGCACGAACTCGCCGGCGCGCGCGCGGTGCAGCAGGCGGTTGGCGATACTCACGCAATCGCCGAAAACGAAGAGCTGCTCGGGCGTGGGGCTTTCCTTCGCGAATCCGATTACGGCGTCACCGCAGTGCAGTCCCTGCGAGACCGCCGCGCGGATGCCGAAATCGCGCCGCCACGCCTCGGCGAGCGTCGCAAATCCGGCCTGGATTTCCTGCGCCGCCCCGACCGCGTGCTGAGCGTCGTCCTGTCCGGTGAAGGTCGCCATCACGGTGTCGCTGAGGACGTCCACCACGGCGCCATCGTGCGCCTCGACCGCCTTGGCCATCAAGG
>VBCT01000350.1 GCA_005882235.1 Betaproteobacteria bacterium | reverse complement strand
TACAAGGCCGGCGCGAGGACCAGCGTCAATTTCGACGTCTTCAATCTCTTCAACCGCAAGTCGAACGACATCGAGTACTACTATCTATCGCAGCGGTGCCCGAGCCCTACCTGTGCGCCGGAGAACGACGTCCACTTCCACCCGGCCGAGCCGCGCACCGTCCGCGTGGCGCTGGTCACCCGCTATTGAGGAGGCGTGGTCCTTACTTGGGGACCGTGACCAAGGTCACGCTGTTGACCAGGCTGTTGGCGAGCACGAAGTTGCCGTCCTTCGTCACGTCCGTGTTGCGAACGATGTTGCCGCCGCCCGGAATCGTCCAGCTCTGGAACTTCTCCGTCTTGGGATCGAAGCGCACCACGGTGTTCGGCTTGGTTTCGGACTCGCTGTACCAGATGACGTCGTTCTGTACCAGATGACGTCGTTGATCGCCGAGATGCCGTAGGGCGCGGACTTGGGCCCGCTCGGAGAGGGGTATTCGCTCGCCTTGCCCGTCGCCGGATCGAGACGGCCCAGGTATCCGCGCGAATAGTCGGAGTACCAGATGATGTCGTCGCTCGTGATGGCAAGGCGCCGCGGACGGGAGGCCGGATCCGGCAGGGTGTACTCGCGGATTTCCAGCGTCTTCGGATCGACCCTCGCCACCTTGTTGGTGCCGAACTGGACGACGAACAGATTGCCCTTGGAATCGAGCGCCATGCCGTAGGGGCGCGATTTCGGCGTGGGCGGCGTGAGCAGCTTGATCTCGCCCGACTTCGGGTCGAGCCGCCCGATGCGGTTGGCGTTCTGCACCGTAAACCACAGGATCCCGGCCTTGTCGAAGATGAGCGTGTGCGGGTCTTTCGCCTGCGGATCCGGCATCGGATACTCGGTCACGGCGCCCGTCCTCGGATCGAGCCTGCCGATCAGGGCTCCGGTATTGCCGGTGTACCAGATGTTGCCGTCGCTGTCCTCCACCAGGCCGTGCGGGCCCGAGTGGGCGGTCTTGAGCCGATATTCCTTGACCTGACCGGTTTTCGGATCCACGCGGCCGAGCACGTTGGCCATCTGGCCCGTGTACCAGAGCGATCCGTCCCGCGCCGCCAGCGGATCGTGCGGCCGCGAGCCGGGCGTGGCCGCCCGCCAGATCTTCATCGAAACCTTGAACGGTCCGGGGACCACCACGGCCGCAGCCTTGTTCTTTTCCGGGTAGTTCTTCGCCAGATACGGCGTGAGCGTCGCGACCTCTTCCTTTGACAGCGGCACGCCGTGGTTGGTCATCATGCGCACCGCGGTCGCCCAGCCCTCGGCCGTGTACCCGTTGCCCACACGCGCCTCCAAGGCATGGCAGCTCATGCATTTTGCCGCCGCAATTTCCTTGCCCTTGCCTTCGGGCAGGTTCTGGCTCCAGGCGGGCAGCGCCGAGCACAGGAAAGCGGCTGCCATCAAAGACAGAAAGGATTTTCTCGACATGGTTTCTCCGTTAGTGAAGGTTTTTCCGCCGGTGAAGGTACTGCGATCGCGAACGGAAGTCCAGAGGGTCCGGCCTGCGGGGTATAGACTTACGCTTAGAGCACCGCTCATCGCGCGGCTGTACGGGCTTTGGGGGACGAATCTTGCGCTGGGGTAAGGCCTTGCTTGCACTGTGGGCACTGTCGCCCGTCCTGGCCTGGGCGCCGCAGCCTCCGATTGCCCTGCTCACGATCAACGGCGCGATCGGGCCCGCGGTCGCCGACTACGTTCACCGCGGCATCGAGCAGGCCGGGAAGCAGGGCGCGCAGCTCGTGGTGCTGCGGATGGACACGCCGGGCGGGCTGGACACCTCGATGCGCGCCATCATCAAGGACATCCTCGCCTCTTCCGTCCCGGTCGCCGCCTTCGTCGCGCCGGGCGGGGCGCGTGCCGCGAGCGCGGGGACCTACATTCTCTACGCGAGCCACATCGCCGCGATGGCGCCGGCGACCAATCTCGGCGCGGCAACCCCCGTTGCCATCGGGGCGCCGGGCGGGGGCGACGAGGACGGCAAGGCCGATGGAAAGGGCGGCAAGACCGGAAAAGGCGAAGGCGGCGGCGCCTCGAGCACGATGACCCGCAAGCAGGTGAACGACGCTTCGGCGTACATCCGCAGCCTCGCGCAAATGCGCGGCCGCAATGCGGAATGGGGCGAGCGCGCCGTGCGGGAAGCCGTGAGCCTGTCCGCGTCCGAGGCGCTCAAGATGAAAGTCATCGACCTCGTCGCCGAGGATGTGCCCGACCTGCTCAAACGGCTGGACGGCCGCAAGCTGAAGGTGTCGGATGCGGAGCGCGTGCTCAAGACCGCGGATGTCGTCGCGATCACGGTGGAGCCCGATTGGCGCACGCGGTTCCTGTCGGTCGTCACCGATCCGAGCATCGCCTATGTCCTCATCCTGCTGGGGATCTACGCATTGGTATTCGAGTTTTCCAACCCCGGCCTCGTGTTTCCCGGCGTCGTCGGCGCGATCTGCGTGCTGATCGCGCTCTACGCGTTTCACCTGCTGCCGGTGAATTATGCCGGACTTGCGCTCATGCTCGTGGGAATCGCCTTCATGACGGGGGAGCTGTTTTTCCCCGCGTACGGGTCGCTCGGAATCGGCGGGGCGATCGCCTTCGTGATCGGCTCGGTGATCCTCATCGATACCGACGTCCCCGGCTTCGGCGTTCCCTTCTCGCTCGTGCTCGGGCTCGCCGCCGGGACTGCCGCGTTTCTGTTCCTGGTCGTCGGCATGGCGGTGAAATCGCATCGGCGTCCGGT